>JAFEBR010000342.1 GCA_018242565.1 Planctomycetota bacterium
ATCCATCCCAATCCCCTGAATGACTGCCAGGATTGTTAGCAAAGTGAACAGGATGATCATCATCCCGAAAAAGATACCCAGCCCCGAAACGAGGCTGGTTCCGCCTCGTTTGGACAGTTTCTCCAGAAACTCAGTCCGAGGATGCTCTTCCGCTTTCAACTTTGCGATCTGTTGTTGCGCGAACGAGAGATACCAGCGATTGCCATAAGCACCGCAGATGGCGCCGATGATCAGAGTGACAATGGTCTGGAAATCGCCCGTCAGTCCAAACCCGCCGACGTGTTTCACGATCTCTTCCAGCGCCGTTTCAGATAACACGAGGCCGTAGAAAATCGCCGTGTTACGGTACATCTTACGATAGGGAAGCCAAAAGCCTGCCAGAAAAAACGCGGCCCAGTTAAATCCACCCGTCCCGGTGCCTTTCAGAATTCGTGCCCACCGACCCAGATAATAGTCGGCTCGCTTGCCCACAAAGGTCTCAAGTTCCACCCTCCCCAGATCGTCCCCTGCCGCCTCGTCTTCGGCGACGGTCAGCAGGACTTCACCACAGGCGGGGCATCTCGTATCGCGCGGTTCGATCGCCGCGCCGCACATGGGACAATTTCCAGAATCGGTAGACATGGCGCGCTGACCCTCCAAGTTCGAAATGCGTGGCGATTGTCGGTACTCCCGAATACAGGAGCCGGGTGGCCCGTTGTCTGGCCGTGACGTACAGCAAATAAGAAAACTTCGGTCGACTGGAAATGGCCTAGATTGAATCCGCGTTCCGCCCGGCCGCAGTATAAACCGCCACCCTCCGCAAGTCGACCAGAACCTGCTCTCAACGGCCAATGGGCTGTGTTATACCGCAAGCGTCGACCAGGAACCGTGTCGGTTTTGTGTCCCCCACACCGCAGTGGAGCTACACAAACAGACCCGCGTATGCCAGCAGCGAGGCTGTTGCGGGCAGAACCCTGCGACTGAACGTTCGGGCCGGTCCCCACCGATCCCACAACAGGCACACCCCCAGAATACCCAGCGACACTCCCAGTTCCACAGCCAGAACCCGGGCGGTGGCGTGCTGCAGCACACGAATTGCCAGGAACACCCCCACGACCACCCCTGACCCCGCCAGTCGCTGCCAGGGAGCGCTGGCCACTCGTGCCAGACCGACAGCAACCGCCAGTGACATCGTGAACGGAAAAAAGAACCGCCGGTCTCCGGTCCAATGGAACAGCAACAGCCACACAAACCCCGGCAACAATGTCTCCAGCCAGGGGCCGGCCCATTCCCGCCTCGGCCGCACGGCCAGCGTCACCAGCAGCACCACCCCCCACGGAATTCCGCCGATGAACACGGCGTTCGCCAGAAAACTGGCCACGATAAAGATCGACTCGGCGGACACCTTGGCTCCTGCGGATGGGGACGCTGCCACCTTAGCGATCGTGACCTGGATCGGCCATGCCAGTCAGTGCTTGTTTTGGTGATCACCGACGGCTAAGCATCGTCTGAAATCAAAGCCCCGTTCCGATCGCCGCCTGCCTGCCGGCCGTGCTGGCAAGCCCACCGCTGTTGTTTTACCATGCGTGCCACCCGGCACAGACAGACATGTAGTCAGTCCGACGGACTCGCCGCTTCGGGGCCGGAACTTGAGTGCTCGGATCCTGGCCGGTCGGCCGGCGACGCTTGCCGGGGCACCCCGCAGAAATGTGCCCCCGGAAATTTGGTGTCTCAGGAGACTCGCTGATGTTTGACGCGATCCGGCGACTGTT
This sequence comes from Planctomycetota bacterium, assembly GCA_018242565.1. Classification (GTDB taxonomy): domain Bacteria; phylum Planctomycetota; class Planctomycetia; order Planctomycetales; family Planctomycetaceae; genus JACQFH01. The sequence goes on from JAFEBR010000342.1 coordinate 1,752, forward strand.
GACCGGGCGCACGACCGCGCCTCAGGCCTCACCCGCGTCACGCGCAGCGACATGTCCCGACTGCGGAGTCCGCGCCGGCGAGTTGCATCAACTGTTCTGTACGAGGGAACGCTGCCCCTTCTGCCGCGGGCAGTTATGTGCCTGCGACTGTGCGGGCACCATTCTGCAACTGACCGCGGCCGAGCAGCGGGTGCTGGATGACTATGTCGATGATACGGTCCCGCCCCTGTCGCAGATTCGGCAGCGCTGGCGGGAAACATTGGAGAAAACCGGCAGAATTCCGTTTGAACCGACGCCGGATGATCCCTGGCACGCGGCGTACCGAGGCGACCTCGCCGCCCTGCAGCACTGCGTGGCGACCGGTTTTCATCCACAGACCGCAAACGAAATCGGCTACACCGTGTTGATGGCAGCCGCCCGTGGAGAGCAGCTCGAAATCCTGCGATTCCTGTTGTCTCAGGGCGCTGCGGCCCCGGCCGCCGATCAGACCGGCAGCACCGCTCTGCATTGTGTCGTTTCGCAGGCCCCCGTCGACCCACAGCGACAAGTCGCCTGCCTGCGTCTCCTGATGGACGCTGGCGCTGAACTCAATGCCCAGAACAAGTCCGGTATTTCACCGCTGATGCACGCCGCCTGGTTCGGCTGCCACGAGTGTGTGCGTGAACTTTTGACGCGCGGAGCCGACCCCCACCTTCGCGATCATCAGGGACGCACCGCCCGCGACCTGGCGCAAACCCGAGGGCACACGGCCCTGCTGAAACTGCTCCCCTGACGATAGAAAAGACGCAGTGTTTTTTAATTGGACGCGGAGCCGCGAATCGAATTCCGAATTCGCGGTCGGGCATTGCTGCCGGGCTGGCGCCCGAGAACGAGTACGAAACAGAGCTGCGATTACTTTTTGGCTCGTCAGGGGGGATCAGCGTCAAAAAAGAACTGCGCGCAAATGGCAACGAGTGGTGCTGGATCATTTCGATATTTACTCAGCCGACTGCAGCGATCTTCGTCCCAGCGACGGTGATCGCGTGCTTGTGCCAGTAACGCCTGGAAGGCCAGCCAGCGCAGGTTCGAATCCTCCGATTCCGCCAGGGTCGCTTCCAGATGCGGCAACTTGGTGCGTTCCGCGGATTGTCCGAATTGCTCGATCGCGGCGATCGCTTCTGCCGCGACAGCCGCGACCGGAACATTGGCGTCGATCATTCCCTGCAATTCCTGCGAGAATTCCTCCACGCCAAGGATGCCCGCAGTGAGTGTCAGGCGCAGCCCGGCGGTGATCGGATCGGCACGCAGCGAATCGCGGACCGCCCGCGCGGTTGGCGAAAGTCGGCGGCGGATCGGGCCGTTTGTCGCCGCCTGAGTGGCTACGTTGACCACGAAATCACGCAATGGCCGACGCTCGAGTTGAGCAACGGCAGCCGCGATTGCCGGCGCCTCCGACGGCGTGGCAATCGCAGCAATCACCAGGGCCGCCGACTTGCGTTCGTCGGGCGAGGCTGCCGCGAGCGAATTGAGCGCCGTCTGTACGAGTCGGCCCTCGGTGTCGGGGAGCGGTAAGTCGATGAAGCGCTGCAGGACTGCGAGGCGGACGACGGCGTCGGGATGACTCGCCAGGCTTGTGAGCAGTTCGATGAGCTTGCGGCGCGCGCTCTCCGACAGGCGATCAGCAGGAATCCTGACGACGCCGTTGAGAATTTGACCATCACTGCTGCGAGCGGCGGCGGTGAGCACGCTCCATGTTTCCGAATGTTCGAGATGGTCCCACAGGCCGCGCAGAACGGCGATGCGGACATCACGATGCAGGTCTTGCCGCGCCAGAGCAATCAGCCACTCGAAACCTGCAACACCGCCAAATTCCGCGACCAGGCGGATTGTTTCCTTGGCGACGGTCACTTTAGTTAACGACACGTTTTGTAAATTGGAGACGACTCGCTGCGCTGGTGCTTCCGCCATGGCACGCCGCAACGCATAAATTGCGATGCGAGCGCGATCGTCGCCCAAGGCTGCGACCAGGATCGGTATGCCCTGGCCCGCGTCGTTTCGTCCCAGCGCCCGCATGGCCGACTCCGCGATCACCGGTCGCTTGTCGTTCGACAGATCGATCAGCCGTTGCACATCGATCGCCGGCAGCCGTGCCAGAATTTCTAACGCTGCCAGCATGGTCCAGACATCTTTTGGGAACTGGTTCCCGGCGGGTAAGCGGATGAGGTCGTTCAGCGTTTTCGCCAGCGCCGTCTGCTGTGAAAGTGTGTAACGCTGATAACCCGTGCGTGGCAGCAGATGAACGAGCTCAACGGTTGCCCCCCCGTTCATGCGAAACTTGGATTTGCGGAGGAACGGCTCGAGCCAGTCTTGCCGATGGAAATGCAGGAACTGAAAGATCGTTGGGATCGCAACCCAGGATTCATGTTTGGAGATCAAGTATTGGCAGAGTCTGCTGAATTCGCCGGGAGGCAAATGTTCCCGCAGCAGGGCCACGATCGAGGCGTCGAAATACGCCGATTCATGGCCCAACAACGTCTCGAGGACTTTCTGAAGTTGAGTGCAAACCCGCAACCGCTTCCCTAATGCCGACGCGAACATGTAGAGCCAGCCGACCCGATTGCCGCGTCCCCAATGGTTTCCCACATCGAGAAACTCACGTTCCAGTATCAACGCCTGCGCGTCGTTAATCCGCCCTTCGAGAAAATAGCCGCCGATGTTGCCCCGTTCGCGAAATATGATGACCAATTGCTGCGCTGCCCAGTGTGTATGAATGGGGATCAGCTTTTGTACGAACGCCGACAGGAACACGGCGCTGGAATGCGAAAGATCGGTCGCGTCGAGCGCCTCGCGAACGATTCCGGCCAGCTCGATCAAGTGCAGTTCCTGCCAGATTCCCGCGGGTAAAGCCGTAAGATTCTGCAGAATCACGAGCCGCACGGGATCCTGTTCATACTTGCGTTTGCGAATCATCGCGAGCACATCGGCGGCCTGGTTTCGCTGATAGCGGACGCCGGTCAGCAGGGCCGTCCAGCCCCAGCCACGCCATTCGCCTTCGGGGTGGCACAGAAATCGATCGGCGATTTCCCACATCTTTTCCCAGGGGAGATACGCGGCGTACGCCGCGTGCAATTGAGGCCGGGTGGACATCAGCGGCAATGCAGTCATGCGTTCCGCTTCGGCCATACGCTCGCGAGCCGGCAATAAAGCCAGCGTGTCGAGTGGAATCAATCCTTCGGCGTCGCGCCACGATCTGCCAACTTCCTGGAAAATCGTCAGTCGCTCAGACGCTGGCAGCCGGCGCAGCCAGTGGGCCTCGATGGGCAGCGCATTCGGTTGCTCACGCATAATTCTCAGTCGAATCGTGGGTTCGAGCCGATGCGCGATGGGCAACAGCGAGAAAGGCTGGGAACCGTCAGAGTCGAGTATGATCGCGGCGAACTCGTTAGGGCGGTGAAACAATGCCTGTGCTGGATGAAGTTGAGCGAGTGGAAGTGAGTGGGCCAGCACGCGAATCAGCGGCACCATCATGTCGGGCGCCGCCCGCTCGGCGTACTGGACTACGTCTTGAGCATACCGCAACAAGAGTGCATCGGGTTGTTCTGTGGCTTCGAGTCTGTCGAGCATGGCCTGGGCCGCGAGGCGCGGCTGACGTCGCGCCAGACGTCGCCAGAACGGCCCGCCGCCAGATTCTTCCGCTTTGGTGAAATGCCTCTGGACAGCCGCCGCCGACCCGTACGCGAGCAACTCGGCGATGCGCGGAATGGCCGTGGCGAAGCCATGGTCCAAAAAGCCGTCGATGACGACCAGACGCCGCAGCTCACGCAGTCGCTTCAGCAGCACCTTCCGGCGCCGGTGCGGCAAGTTGGGGAGCAGATCCAGGAGAACGTCATCGCTGGCGTATTTGGCAAGCAGCCTCAAGGCGAGATTTGCGATCGTTCGCGACGGGTCGTCAATCATCCGTCGCAGTCGTGAGGCGTCGCCACTTCCCGTGCACGACTGCACACAAAAGAGCCGTTCCTGCCAGTCGCCATGCTCCCAGGCATCCAGGAGAGCGGCGATTTTCGGTTTTGTTTTGGCTTCCAGCCCGGCTTCCCGCAATGCTTGAAATCGTGCGGCATAAGGAAGGGCGGTGACTTTATTTAAGAGAGAGTTTCCGAACATCACTCCTGCTCCTGGTTTGTAAAAGGACGCCGCTCGTTTTTTTGCGTGCGTCCCGGACGATCCGTCTGGCGTGGACGGTTTCGGATTGCGCTGTGTTTACGTCTTGCCGCCAAGTCTCGGGCCACGCCTCGATTTAAGACGTGGTCGACCAAACCTCCCGGGGCGCGGCGTGCATGTCGAGGCATGGCGTCATCCTGCTGGTCCGAGGGCGAATAGTCAATGGAAAACAATGGCATGCCCTATGACCGGCGCTCTTACTCCCAGAGTTGACTTTGCCACCCGAAATCCTCTCTGCTAAAACACTAGACAAGATCTAAGTTCATCTCAAATCGAAAGTGGGCCCCGACATGTCAGGTAATGACGAATTGACCTTTGACAATTCACCCCGTGAATCGGTGTCCGGGAACTCTGACCAGGCGCCTGCGCCGGATATCGAGCACTTCGACACGGATCCGATCGCAGCGGCGTTTGCCCCAGATGCTTTGGAGCAACTCAGCGAGATCGCAGAATCACATCGCCGTGAGGAACCCGAGAGGCGTGCCATTCAAACCTATCTGAGTAGTACCTGGTCGGCGGTCGGCGTATCGTGGTTTTCGCAGATCTTCTGTGGCCCAACCATCGCGCTCATTGTGGATTTCTTCACAATTCTCTCGCTGCTGCGCCTGAGAAGACTCGTCAATAATACCGAATGCCTGGACGCCGATGAAATTGACCGGTGGGACAACAACGTAAAGTGGCTCACGATCGCCATCGTATTCACGGTCGTATCTCACATCCTTGCGTTGGCGTTCGTGGTTTCAGGGGCTGCTTCGTCAATCCGGGTTCTGGGCAGCTGATGCCTCAAGAATGGCTGCGCGTCTTGCGAGAAAATCAAGAAAAAAGGGAGAAGGAGCGAATTCGACTTGTGTGGGCAACATGGACGCTAATCCGTAATGCCGTCACGATTGGGTCTGAAGCCTTTCGTCCCGCGACGAAGACGACCTGTGTAGGCCTCTCGTTCGCCACGTGAAGAAAAAAAGCTGCGTCCCCTTTTATCGAAGACGGTAAACAACCACCGTGAAGAGACTGGCGATTTTACTGAATTTCTTTTCGGCCTTACTGGTGTTCGTGCAATGGAGCCAGATCGCGTATCGTTTGACGCTCTTTTATCGGGATTACGGCGGCGAGCGATACGTCAATCACGTAGGTGATGATGTCTTCATAATCATTCACGTCGTCAACGTCGCGCTGCTGATTGTGGGCGTTTTTAGCATTTGGGTCTTCTGGGAAGCGTCAGTGGCATGGCGTTGGATCATCGTCGGCATCGCAGGCTCAAATGCGCTTGCCTGGCTGACATTGATTTACCTGCATGCGACAGGAATGCTCGTGGGCTATGACGAATTCATCAGCAAATGGAAGGGCCTTTGACGGTCGGGCATGATTCGAAGTGCAGGGGAAAGCGAGGCGTCCCCGTTTGGGCACCGAGTTGCGGGCCTGTGTGGGGGTTGCGACAATCCCGGACTCTGTGACTCTGGTAAAGGATTGAATGATGATGACCCGTGGCGGATTCTGGCGATTGGTGTGTTTCCTGGTCGTGGGCCTCACTTCGCCCCTGCACGCGCAAGTGCATTATCATGGTCACGATTCGCCGTGGGGACAGCGCGCGGATTCGGGACCAGACGCTGAGGTGCCCGGTTGGTACTACAACCTCGGCCTCACTGGATTGCGTGCCGAACTCGTCGCCGATCAACCCCGGGCCCTTTTGATCAAGTACGTCTTTCCCGACTCGCCCGCGCATGGCCAGGTCAAAGTCGGGGACCTCGTCATCGGTGCCGGGGGAACGTCGTTCAAGGCCGACCATCGGAATGGATACGGCGAGACGGTGTTCGGTGCCGACGGACCCATCTCGGAATTGGCGCTGGCGCTGGAAGAGTGTCAGGGACCCAACGGGAAGGGACAGTTGGCGCTCACGCTGCGGCGCGAAAACGTGGATCAGGAGGTCGTGCTCACAGTCGGTCAGAAGTACGGCGCCTATTCCACGACGTTTCCCGGCCGATGTGCGAAATCCGACAGAATCCAGGCGACATCGCTCCTCCTCCGAGTCTCTGTACAAGTCCGTGACACGGAGAGTTTTCTAACAAAGGTGCCACCCAGGCGTAATACCCAGTCCTCTGGAATCTCGCATTGCGCGCTGTCCCTGCCTCCGGGCGTTGGCCCGTTTCAAAACTCCGGCGGGTCAGATATCATGGAGATGATCCTCTTTTACCAGGAAAAGTCTGATCATGAGTAACTTGTTGATTCATTCGCGCAGCGGACCGGATAGTAAGCTCCATTTGGAAGTTCCCGTGGGCGAACCCAATGCGGATTTTGAAGTGGAGATCCTGGTACGCTCAAAAAAAATGTCCGGCGAAGGCTGGCCGCCGAGCTACTTCGATTTATTCGGATCCGTTACCGACGAGACCTTCGTTCGTCCCCCACAAGGTGAACTGCCTGCGCCAGCAGAATTGCCATGACGTATCTTCTCGATACGAATGTCTGGATTACCGTTCTTCGTGACCCGACGTCGAGTTTGGCTGCTCGATTTCGCTCATTGGCGCCTCATAATATTCGGGTTTGCTCGGTTGTCGTCGCGGAGTTGCGGCATGGTTGCATGCGAAGTGCGAAATCTGCGGCGAATCGCGCCGCTATTGACGCCCTGTTGGCGCCGTTCGCGAGCTTACCGTTTGACGATGAGGCTGCAGAGCACTTTGCAAAAATCCGAAATGACCTTGAAATCGCCGGCCGTATGATCGGTCCGTACGATCTCCAGATTGCTGCAATCGGACTTGCCCGGAATTGCACCGTGGTTACACACAACACGGCCGAATTCAGCCGGATTGCGGGGCTGCCATTGGAAGACTGGCAGGTGTTCTGACCGCGCAACGCGTGGTTGGTCAACATTGAACCGCGGCCATGCAGATTTCTCCGTTCTTGCTCCATGCCCGCATCATATGCGCAGTCTCAGGTGGGCAGGAAGGCGAACCTGTGCTGTGACTTCCGAACTCGCAGTCATCCCTCTTCGCCAGACAGTGATGGTTCGCGCCTGCTTACCGCCGTCAGTGCATGCACTTTCAACCGCGCGGTATTCAGGCGAATCGTGTTCAGTTCCTCGTCGGTCGGCTCGGCGGCTTGGCCATCGGCCGTTTTGCGAATCGGGCAGAGCGTCAGCCAGTGCAGTTCTACTTTCTACTGCTCGACTTTCTCCTGCTCTCTGCGGCCACGCCGCAGCGGTCATCCCCGAATAAAAAGCACCGCCGAACGACTCCATTCATCACATGGACAATCGCGATTTCACTGGGGTCGAACACTTCCGCACGCGCTAGACGCGCCATCGCTGCCTCCGGTTACCCAGAGCGTCACGGAACGCAAACAACTGCCATTCTCAGCAGGTCTGTACTGAACACAGTGCACTACTGGGTTTTACTGCACCAATCTCGGATCTATTTTGCTGGCGAGGCACAGCAAAAGCTGTGTCCCCCTGGTTCATTCGGCAGCGCTGGCGGGAAGCCGTGGAGCAGGCCGGCCGAATTCCGTTTGAACCGACGCCGGATGATCCCTGGCACGCGGCGTACCGAGGCGACCTCGCCGCCCTGCAACACTGCGTGGCGACCGGTTTTCAGCCACAGACCGCAAACGAAATCGGCTACACCCCGCTCATGGCCGCGGCGCGAGGTGAGCAGTTCGAAATTCTACGCTACCTGATCTCGCAAGGAGTGCCGGCCGGGGTCGCCGACCAGAGCGGCAGCACTGCATTGCATGGCTTCGTATCGCAAGCCCCCGTCGACCCACAGCGACAAGTCGCCTGCCTGCGTCTCCTGATGGACGCTGGCGCTGAACTCAATGCCCAGAACGAGTCCGGTATTTCACCGCTGATGCACGCCGCCTGGTTCGGCTGCCACGAGTGTGTGCGTGAACTTTTGACGCGCGGAGCCGACCCCCACCTTCGCGATCAACAGCGACGCACAGCCCGCGACCTGGCCACCGCCCGCCGCCACTCGGCCGTGCTGGAATTACTCTCCTGACCGCTTCCCAGTGGTCTGCCCCGTAAAGTCGTGGATCGCTC
>JAFEBR010000343.1 GCA_018242565.1 Planctomycetota bacterium
GGACGATTCATCCCGTCCGGTCACCGGCCCTCACCGATGTCCGGCCAGTTGTGGCCGGTAGCCGTTACCGTTTCGAGGGCAAACACCCTGTTTTTTCCGGAATTTTCGGGGTCCGAGGCGGTCCATCGGCAGGCGAATTGCCGTTCCGGACCTCGGCCTCAAACCCCGAGACAGATCCTGCAGTCGCATCGAGTTTTGACTCGGTGGACTGCCTGCCCCCGCGGCCGGAACGACCGGCGGATGACATTAGCCGACGACCTGTCGGGAAAGCAAATGATACTTCAGGCAGAAAGGGGACCATCGCCGACTCGTGCCGACGGTGGGTAACCACGAAATCGGTGGCAAAACCAGTGAAATTTCGCTGGTAACCGTTGCAGGGACAGGATATACTCAAACAGACTTGGGGCCACGGTGTGCCGCGTGGCACATGCCACAGGAAGGCTGGGTGGCCGCCCCAGGGAGACGCAGAGGTATCGGTCGGTAGCAACGTGAGCGTGGGTCAACGTTCAGGTTGATTGCCGAGTTCAATGATTTATGGCGGTCTAACCCACCGTCAAGCGACTCCCCGTGGAATACGGATTCATGTCTTTCGAAAACTCCTCCGTCGGAGCCGGTGCGGCTTCGTCGAACTCGACAAGTTTGCCTGTGCCGACTCCCCGCGAACTTCCGCAACCTTCGTCTCGCTCGTCCGGTGGCCGACGGTCCAGTCGTCGCACCCGCTCGCTGCTGGGCGTGCAGATTGTCTCGTGCGGAGCCTACGTGCCCGACACGATCGTGACCAACGCCGAGTTGGCCGCTCGGTTTGGATTCGATTCCGAATGGATCACGCAGCGCACAGGGATTGAATCGCGACGCCACGCTCGTCCCGATCAGGCCACGAGTGACCTGTGCATTGAAGCGGCTCGCAAAGCGATTCGCGCGGCGCGGGTGAACCCGGCGGATATCGACCTGGTGGTCGTGGGCACGTTCACTCCCGACTATTCGTTTCCGTCGACCGCCTGCATCGTGCAGGACAAGCTCGACCTCGACGCGGCGGCGATCGACGTGCAAGCAGCCTGTGCCGGTTTCATGTACGCGTTGGTGACGGCCGCTCAGTACGTGGCCACTGGTAACAGCAAATTGGCTCTCGTCATCGGTGGCGACTGCAACAGCCGGGTCACCAACCCGGCTGACCAGCGCACGGCCCCGTTGTTCGGCGACGGTGCGGGCGCGGTTCTGCTCGCCCCGGGCGATCCGCACCAGGGTCTGCTCTGCTATCAGACCGGTGCCGATGGCAGCGGTGGTTGTCTGCTCGACCGTCCCAGCGGCGGTTCCCGCCGACCTCCGAACCATGCGGACCTCGACGAAGGCCTGCAGTATCTGCGGATGGACGGCCGGAATGTCTTCAAATGGGCCGTGGGGCTCGTCACCGATACGGTGGAACTCGTGCTGAACAAAACCGGCATGAGCGTCCAAGACGTCTCGCTGTACGTGTTCCATCAGGCGAACATCCGCATCATCCATGCCGCGATGGAGCAACTGGGGATTTCCGAAGATCAGGTCTTCAACAACCTGCACAAATACGGAAATACGTCGGGGGGTTCCATTCCCATTGCTCTCGACGAAGCCTTCCAGGCCGGGAGAATTCACCGTGGCGACACGGTGTTGATGAGCGGGTTCGGTGCTGGACTGGCCTGGGGCACCGGCCTCTTCCGCTGGTAACGCGCTGGCACGCACGGATGATCAGCCAAATCGGCGCTTGTGCTGAACTTTGACCGCTTGTCTCTGCTATTGCACTTTGCATCTGCTAATTTTCGCGCACATACCGCGCAAAGAACGTGGCTCCCTACCGTCCGGATGCCGCTGGCGATAGCATCGAAGCTGGCAACTCCCCGATCTCAATGACCGGGGCAGGACCGTTGAACGCCGAAGACCTTTTCGGCGTGACCAAATCCGTCGCCGCGCCGCCTGTGGAACTCGGGCTACAAAACCCCATCGCGAAGCACCTGGAACCATCACCATGAAACTTGGCGTTGTAACGTACATGTGGGGAGCCGAATGGGACCTGGCCACGCTGATCAAGAATTGCGCCGACACCGGATTTGAAGGAGTCGAGTTACGCACGACCCACAAACACGGGGTCGAACCCTCGCTGACAGCAGAGCAACGGCGCGAAGTCCGCAAGCGGTTCGAAGACTCCCCGGTCAAATTCGTCGGTCCGGGGACCGCGTGCGAATACCACTCGGCGGACCATGGCGTTGTGCTGCAGAACATCGCCGAGACGAAGAAGTTTGTGGAACTGTCACACGACCTGGGAGGCACCGGGGTCAAGGTGCGCCCGAACGGTCTAGTGAAAGGGGAAGACCGCCAAAAGACCGTCGATCGCATCGGGAAGGCTCTTCGTGAATGCGGCGAGTTCGCCACGAATTACGGGCAACAGATTCGCGTGGAAGTGCATGGTGGCGGAACGAGCGATCTGGCCGTAATGAAAGAGATCATGGATGCGGCCGACCATCCGGCGGTGGTCGTATGCTGGAATTCCAACCCAGGTGAAACCGTCGACGGTTCCATCGCGAGAAGTTTTGGGCTGGTCAAACACAAACTCGGCCAGACCATTCACATTCACGATCTCTACGACCCGTATCCGTACCGCGAACTGTTCGCCTTGCTGCGAAAACAGAACTACGACGGCTATTGCCTGTCCGAAAGCCCGGCGTCAGCCGACATTCTGCGAGTGATGCGGTACTACCGCATGCTGTTCAACGAACTGAACCGCGAATAGGCTCGGCAGCGACGGGACGCCACGCGACAGACATTTCTGGCCCCGACATTACGGTGTCAGGTCGGCGGGACTTCCCGGAGCGGGCGCCGGTTCGGGCTCCGGTGGAATCGGGGTTCCGCTGGTTGTCCCCATGGCCGCCGTTCCCACCAGGGGCAGCAGTTCATCCTGTTCTTCGACATCTTCCACGTAGACTTCGTCGAAGTCATTGGCGTCAATGCTGTGTCGCAGGACGAAATAGGCAATCGTGGCTGAGGACCAGAAGAACGTGTAACCGAACCCCACGACCATGACCGCCAACGCACGCA
>JAFEBR010000344.1 GCA_018242565.1 Planctomycetota bacterium
CTTGGCTCTGGCACAATCCGCCGAACCGAAATGAATTCCCGCGGTCCGCGACTGAGGCCCGGCCTCGGTCATCGCCGCGTCAGTCGGTCGTTCTTTCACAATTCGCCAAGTTTCACCCGCCCGGGGTTAGTGGGCCTTGGCGGGAACCCCAGCCTGCGGACTGGTGGCCGGTTTCAAGGCGGCCCGTTCGTCGATGGCGATCGGCAGTCGGCCGCACGACATCTTGTAACAGATCACGTAAAAGGCGATTCCCGACGCGAACAACCCCATGCTGACCCACTGGGCAATTGTCAGCGGGGTGCCGAATTGTCCTTTTTCATCCGACCGCAGAAACTCGATCATGAACCGGTTGATGGGATACGCGATCCAGCCCAGGGCGACGACTTCACCGGTCCAACGGCGATACGGGTAATAGGCATACGTAAAGAACGCCAGCAGCAAGGCACTGATGGCGTCGTAGATTTGCGACGGATGCAACGGCAGGCTGCACGTGGCGGTCTTCTGGATCAGGCCGCGCGCCACCAGCGAGTCGAAGGGTACGCTGTTCGCCGGAAAAGTAATGGCCCACGGCAGGTCGGGAGCGACGCCGCCGAAGCAGCACCCATGCAACAGGCATCCCAGGCGGCCGAACATCACGCCAATAAACACCGACGTGATGGCCAGATCGGAAAACGCCAGCGGCCGAATCCCGCGTTTGCGGCTGAAGAAGTAAAATGCGAGCGGCCCGAAGATCAGGCCGCCATACAGGACCAGGCCGCCATCGGGCAGATTGATGAGGCCGGTGAATGTTTCCCAGGCGGTGCGGGGGTTTCCCGTCAGCGGATCGTCGCCGAAAAATCGCGAGTGGTACTGCACCACGTAGAACGCCCGGGCACCCAGCAATCCACTGATAAAGATCCACATCGCCGCATCCCAGGCGATTTCGCCATCGACCCCTTCCTGCCGCAGACGTCGGGCGGCAATCAGGGCCGAGCCGACAAATCCCACGAACAGCATGGTGCCGTAGCCATATACGGGAATGGCCTTCATCTGCAACTCGGCCGCCTTGAAGATCGCCAATGCCACAACGCCCCAGACGACCAGGCTGAGTTCGCTCAACCCCTTCCAGCCTTCCCGCCGCACGGTCAACGCGATGTACGCGATGACGACCAGGCACCAGAGACCGAGCAGCAACCCCGCACCGAACACGGGGACTCGGCCCAAGGGGCCCAGATCGACCTGACCATTGAGCGAAATACTGAACAGGGTCGAACGCATGGGTCAGGCCTCGATTATCAGGTTGTCGATCAAGCGTGTCGCGCCCACCCGAGCGGCGACCACACCCACCAGCCGAGGCTGGAGTTCGGGAACCTCTTCCAGCGTTTCCGGATGGATCAAGGTCGCGTATTCGGCCCGCACTCGCGGTGTTTTCGTCAACTCGGCGAACATCTCGGCCCGAATCGCCGTGAGATCGGTGTGGCCCGCGGAGATCAGTTTCTTTGCGAGTTGCAGGCTGCGGTGCAGGGCCAGAGCCGAGCGGCGTTCTTCGGAATTCAGATAGACGTTGCGACTGCTGAGCGCCAAACCGTCGGGCTCGCGGACGGTCGGGCAGACGCGGATTTCAATGGGCACATCCAGATCGCGGCACATCTGCCGGATGATCGCCTGCTGCTGGTAGTCTTTCTGGCCGAAGTACGCGAAGTCGGCGGGCACGGCATGAAACAGTTTCAACACGACCGTCGCGACTCCGCGGAAATGTCCGGGACGGCATTTGCCTTCGAGTACTTCCGACACCTCCCCCACCTCGACAAACGTCTGAAACCCGGTCGGGTACATGGTCTCGACCGTGGGATGAAAGACGACATTGACTCCTGCTTCCTCGCACAGTTTCAAATCGTGCGCCAGCGGGCGGGGGTACTTGGTCAGGTCTTCCTGGGGGCCGAATTGCGTCGGGTTGACGAAAATCGAGACCACCACAAAGTCGCATTCTTCGCGGGCGGCCTGGATCAGACTCAAATGGCCCACATGCAGGGCCCCCATCGTAGGCACGAATCCGACTTTCGAACCCCGGCGCTGGGCCTGCCAGACGATCTGGCGCGTCTGATTGATCTGTTCCGTTACGACAAGGGGCGGGCGGCGATCGGCGGCAAGTGGTGGCACGGGCGTTTCAAGCAGCAAATGACGTGATGTTGTGTACAGTGAACCAGGGCCGCAAATTCTATCGCGACCGACGAATTCTGGCGAGATGAATCCCCCGCTTGCATCAGCCATGTTTTATAGGTTATTGTCAGTTGGCTGTCTGTTCCTTTCTCGAGAGCTCGCCATGCTTCGGATCCTCGGACGCGGTACGAAACCCTGCGATGGAGTCAGTCGCCGCGAAGCCCTGTGCGTGGGCGGGTTATCCCTCTTCGGCGGCCTGACACTGCCTCGTCTGCTGGCTGCCGAGCAGGCACAGGGGGGACTCTCGGCCGGGCCCGCGAAATCGGTGATTCTGGTCAACTTATTCGGCGGTCCACCCCACATGGACATGTTCGACATGAAACCGGCCGCTCCCGAACAGGTGCGGGGTGAGTTCAAGCCGATCGCCACGTCGGTTCCCGGGTTATCGATCTGCGAACTGCTGCCGTTGACGGCCCAAGTCATGGACCGCACGACGCTGATCCGGACTTATTCCCATCAGTACAACAGCCACAATCCGTACAACGTTTACACGGGGTTCGACGGCGGAAACGACCGCGAAAACTACTTCGCCAAGCGCAGCGATCACCCGGGGATGGGGGCGGTCTGCCAGTACCTGAATCTTGGGCGTACCGACATTCCCCGGTACGTCATCATGCCGGCGTATCCTGGTTATTCGCAGTCGCTGCGGCGGGCTGGACCTTATGGCGGTTATCTGGGGAGCCAGTACGATCCGCTGTTCACCATCTGGGACAAGAAATTCGAGAGTAAGGGAGAGTTCTACAAGCCGACGGTTCCCCTGGGGGTCCCGTTGCTGCCGGCGCTGGGCAATCTGACCGACGTCACGGTCGATCGGCTGGATCGGCGCAAGACGCTGCTGGAACAGATCGATCAGAGTGTCGCGGCGATCGAGGCCTCGCCCGCCGCGCAGGGCATGAACCATTTTCAGCAGCAGGTATTTTCGCTGCTGACCAGTGCCAAGACCCGGGCGGCGTTTGATGTGTCGGGTGAGCCTGATTCAATTCATCAGCGCTATGGCAAGAACTTGTGGGGTTCAAGCGCGATCATTGCCCGGCGGTTGGTCGAAGCGGGCTCGACGTTTGTGAGCATCAACTGGGAAGAAGCCGACAGTGGCAATCACTGGGACATGCACAACAACAACTTCGGGATGTGCCGGGTGTTGTTGCCGTTGCTCGACCAGTTGGTGTCGGGGCTGATTCTCGATCTGGAAGAGCGGGGCCTGCTCGATTCCACGCTGGTGGTGGTGATGGGAGAAATGGGGCGCACGCCCCGAGTCAACGGCGCGGCAGGTCGCGATCACTGGCCGCAGTGTGGATTCGTCCTGCTGGCGGGGGGGGGCGTGAAGCAGGGCTTTGTGCTGGGGAAAACCGATGAACAGGCGGCGTACCCCGTCGACCGACCGGTCTCCGCGGGGGACATGGTGGCGACGATCTACCAGCTTTTGGGCATTGACCCGACCTTGACCGTCGCCGATCTCACGGGCCGACCGATCCACATCTCGCACGGCGGTGCGCCCGCTCTCGAGATTATGGCGTAACGTCCGTGGGACAAGTTTGTAACTTGTCAGGATTCGGTTTCCGGCCAGCCTGTGAAACCGGTTCATCTGAGGGCCGACAACCCGGCAGTGACCGGCGGACGTGTTGCGCTGACAAGTTGGAAACTTGTCCCACGGCAGGACACGCCTTTATGGGTGGCTTAGGGTTCTTCCCAGGCGCCGGTCGTGCCGTCGGCTTTTTTATCCATCTTCCGTTCCTCTTTGGGCGACGGAGCGCGGAAGCCCACCCAGAACACGCCACACGTGGCGAGTGCTGCCAAGGCGGGCCACAGCCAGATGTGGAACCAGTCCTTCCGTTGTGCCTTCCGCCACTCTTCGCGCGAGACCTGACCGTCACCACTCAAGTCAGCCTGTTTCAGCGCCTCGGCCAGGTCAGCTTGCTGGTAGGTCTTGCTCGTCTTGCCTGCGGCGTCAGCATCGGTGAGTTCGGCAGGCAGTTTGTCGATGGCCAGCAGGCCGTCGGCTGTCAAACCGAGTTCTTTGGCGATGCCGGTTTTCCCCTTGGCATCCCAGTTGGGAAGAGGCTGCTTTTCGGTCTTGGTCTCGGCGTCGGCCGATTTGACGGTGGTCGACACGGTGATCTGCGGCGGGTAGAGATCCACGATCAGCCCGCCCACGTAGGCACCCACAAACATCCCTACCCCCATGGTGACGAAGGCGATGAAGCTCTGGGCACTGGCCCGCTGGCGTTCATCCGCCCGGCTGTCTACATAGATCTGGCTGGCGACGAAGAAGAAGTCGTAACACACGCCGTGCAGCACCAGGCCGACAACGACCAATGGCAATTGCAGCGTGCCGAAGCAGAAGTAGCGCACGACCCAGGCGAGCATCCCCACGGCCAGCATCTTCTTCACACCCAGGCGGGCGATGAAATAGGGCATGGCGGCCATGAACCCGACTTCAGAAAGCTGACCGATGGTCTGCAGGGCGGTGGGATAGGGGGCGTCGATTTCGCCCAGGAACAGGTTCGCAAATCCGTAATAGAACGACAGCGGAATACAGACCAGGAACGAGGAAATCACGAACACGAGAAACGTGGGGTCTCCCAGCAGTTGCCAGACACTGCCCCGGTTTTCAGACGATTCGCCGGCGGTCGGTTCCTGCTTGCCGCGGGGCGGCGTATGGGGCAGGCTGAAACTGAACAGCCCCAGCAGCACCGACAGAAATGCGGCCAAGAAGACGGGTGCGTTCCCTCCAGCCAGGTCGGCGGGCAGAAACTTGATGAACGCGGGATGTCCGAAACCAAACCCCACGATCCAGCCCGCCACGATCCAGCCCCAGGTCCCCCAGACGCGGATGCCGGGGAATTCCTGTTCGGGCTTGGTCATGTTGGCGAAACTGATCGAGTTCGTCAGGGCTAACGTCGGCATATAGCAGATGGCGTAGGCCACCATGATGCCGCGAAGTAACTGAAAATCGGTGACGAATGCCGCCGCCGCGAGCAACCCGCCCCCCAGCAGGTGCAGCACGCCGATCATGCGTTCGGTGGCGAACAGGCGGTCGGCGAGGAAGCCGATATACAGAGGCGAAATCATGGCGGCGATGGCCGTCGTGGCAAAGATCGCGCCGATCTGGCTGCCGGTGAAATGCAGCGTGCTGCCGAGGTATCCCCCCATCGAGACGGCCCACGAACCCCAGATCGCGTATTGCAGAAACATCATCACGCACAACTTGATCCGTACGGCCGGGTTCATGCAAAGTCCTTGCAGCAAATCGATGAAACGGTCTGAATTTCGACGAGAGCTTCGATCATCCCGATTCCCCTGGCCGGTGACAAGTAACGGGCAGAGCATTTTGGAGGGGAATCTCGAGGGGATCGCCGAACGGCCGGCAGGTCCGGAGATGCGGAGTCTCTCGTGCAACGTGGAATCGGCGCCATCCCTCTGGATAAAAGGTGGGCCGGTGCACGAATTCGCTCTGGAATCCGGTCCTGACAGGCACTCATAATAGAAGTTGAGCCCCACGAATTCGTGCTACCGATTTTCCTGCTGATCTCGTGTCTGCCCGACAGGCGATCGGGGTTGTGCTTACGACTTGAATCACCTGTATGGACATCGCCGTTACACCCCCGACCACCGCGGGCGCCGACTTGCTGCCGGCCCAGTTTCCGGCTGTCGGTCCGGACCAGGGGTGGCGCGTCGTCCACGAGATTCCGGGTCGTATTCGGCTGAAGAACAGAGCGCTGTGTCGGCGACGTGATCTGTGCGCGCTGGTTGAGCGGGAACTGCAGGCGGTCTGGGGCATCGTGCAGTGCCAGGTCAGTTCGCTGACAGGCTCGGTGCTGGTGAAGTACGCGGTGCAGAAACTGCGTCGCGATCAGGTCGTGGAAATCGTCGAGTCGCTATCATTCTCGTCAGCGCTACCGGCGCGATCGACAGCCGGGTCGCCTGCCGGGTCTCCTGACGGACGCGTGGCCGCTCCCGCGTCTGAATCGGTGGCTTTGCCGTTGTGTGCCGTGGCAGTGCCCTTGGCCGCCGCGGCCCAGATCGCCGTGCCGATCTTGTTGCCTCTCTCGGCAGGTCTCCTGGCGTATACGGCGTGGCCCAGCCTGAAGCGGGCTTTTCGGGTGGCGGTCGACGAGCGCCGGGTCGGGGGCGATGCGGTCGACTCGATTCTTGTAGGGGGGTGTCTCGTCACCGGGGCCGTGTTGCCCGGTTCGATCATGTGCCTGTGCCTGGAATTCGGTCGCACGGCGTCGCGACGAGCGCGCGAGCGGGCCCGGCAGGTGGTTCTGGGCCAGTTGGCGAAAATCCCCCGCTACGCGCGGGTCTGTTACGACGACCAGGTGGTCGACACGCTGGTCCAGCGGGTGCGACCGGGCGATTTCGTCGAAGTCCGCGCCGGAGAAATCGTGCCTCTGGATGGCATTGTCGCGCAGGGGGCCGGCCAGTTTGATCACAGCGCCTGGGCCGGTCCCGGACCTGTCCGCGAGCGAGGCCCCGGTGAACGGGTGTTCGCGGGGGCGGTCGTCGTCTCGGGAACTGTGCGGATCCGAGTCGAGGCGACCGGCACGCGCACCGCTGTCGCCGGCTGGAACGAACTGCTGGCCCACAGCACAGATGAGGAACCCCTCGCGCAACGATTCTGTGAAAACTGGGCCGATCGCACGGCACTGCCGATTCTGGCCCTGGCGGCGACCGCGCTGGTTACCGTGGGGCCGGCGGGTGCATTAGCCATCATGTATTGCGATTTTCGCACGGGGGTCCGCATGTCGGCACCTCCGGCCGTGGCGGTGGCCATCGCCCGCGGGGCAAACTACGGGATTCTCGTCAAAGCGGGGCCTACGCTCGAACGCCTGGCTCGAGTCGATACATTCGTTCTCGATCTGACCGCCTTTCCGGAGTATCGCCCGTCGCAACTCGCGGCGGTGGTGACGGGACTCAAAGACCGTGGCGTCAGTCGCTGTCTGTTGCTGACTCGTCTTGGCGACCCGGTGGATCTCGAATGGCTCGATCGGATTGGAGCCGAGCATGTCCCCGTCCGCGGTGGCGAACGGGAAAAGGCCGAGATCGTGTTCGACTTGCAGGAATTTGGAGACTCGGTCTGCTTCGTCGGGCAGGGGGTGGAAAACCGGGCCGCCATGCGAACCGCGGCGATCTCGCTGTCGTTCAGTCATCCGGCCGAAGTGGTCGACGACCCGGCTCAGATCCTGATTCTGGGTGACGATCTCGACGCGCTGGTGCGCCTGCGGGAACTGGCGGGCGAACTGAACCGGAATCTGCAGCGGACCTGGCAGTGGACCCTGGCCCCGAATGTCATCTGCATTCTGGGGGCGTTCACGCTGGGATTCGGTGTTGCCGCGGCGATGACCTTGAACGCCGCCGGGAGTTTCGTGGCGCTGGCCAACGGTCTCTGGCCTCTGCGGCGACTGGCCGAAGACCGCCTGCAGCGAGATGTACTCGAAGATTTGCGCGATTTGTATCACAATTCAGGTGAGGTGGCCGTACCGGCATCCGTGACTGGGCCCGGTCCGTCCGCCACGATTTTGCAGATGGACAAGTATCGCAGACCCGCGGGAGAAGAAGTGCATGACAACAACGGACACGAACTCTGCGCCAACACAGGCGAAGAATAACGAGATACTGCCGGTGGGATCACGCCGTTTCGACGTCTACGTCGTCGACGTCGGCTGGAAGTCGGACGTGGCCCGGGCGCTGCGCGACAATCTGGGCGCCTGCCTGAAGTATCAGACCAGCAGCAACGTCTATGTGCTGTCGCAGGATCAGTGCGTCCAGTTCTTCAAGCAGTTCCCGGCGTCGATCGGTAACGAGCCTTCGATCATCATTATTGATCGTGATGCGTATGCGGTGCGGCGTCCCCAGGGGTTTGGATTCAAACTGAATCTGGGCCTGATCCGGGATGTGCCGACGGCCAGCAACCTGCTGAAGTGGGTACTGGCCGTGCTGGCCGAGCAACGTCCCGGCAGTGATGTTACAGAGCCGATTCGCACTGTGATCCATAAAGAAGGAATTCGTGGTGCAATCGATATTCTGGCCGACGTAGCCAGGTCTCCTGTGGGTGAAGCGCTGACCCACTGAGTTTTTTCAAGCTATGCTGAACAGGGAGTTTCCGATGGAAACAATTTCCGAGATGATTACGGGGGCGTTTGCGTTTATGGCGTTTGGCCTGTTTGGGGTGCTGGTCGCCCGCAAACGCAAACATTTAAAAATGGTGGTTCGGGTCCTCGAACAAAAGGACGAGAACCTGGTCGAATTCCTGCAGGGGCTGGTGAAATCCGGCGAACTGCAACCGGCTCAGCCGGCTTGATGACACACGTTTGAGTGACAGGCGGGCGGGGACTATGCTGGGCCGGATCGTGAAAGCGACCACGGGTCGGACGACGGGTACGCGGGTGACATGCCAGCCCGGCATCATCCGCGTCACGGCACCTGACCTGTTCTCGTCAGCCAGCGACGGGTGGTCGAAATTCCTGGCCCGGGTGTTGACCCTCCGGGATGTCACGTCGGTCGAAATCGACCGCCACAGTGGCTGCGCCCGCATTGCGCACGAGGTGCCCAGCGAGCGACTGTCGGGGTTTCTCGAGCGTCTGGCCCAGGCCATGCAGGGAAGTCCGATCGAGACCGACTCGCCGGTGCCGGCGTTGCTGGCGACCGATGAACTCCTCCCCAGTCTGGCCTCGGCCTCGCGGTTTCGACTCTCGCGACGCGAGAACCGACTTTCGACCTGGGAACTGATCCACAGTCTGCCGGGCCGGGTGCGTGTTCGCGACTGGCGTCTGGTCGGTGATTCACAATTCGCCGGCCGCCTCGTGACCTCACTGCAGCATTGTGCCGGGGTGCGGAAAGCGACCGCCAGCACGTTGACCGGTTCGGTGGTGATTCATTTCGATCGGCACGCCCTGGATGGTCGTCGACTGCTGGCCTTCCTCGATCACTGGGATCAACCGACCGGGTTGGCCGTTCCGGTGAAGACGGCCACGCGTTCGGAATGGCTGGCCGCGCATGCGACGCTGGGTTTGGCGATCTCGGGAACGTTGTTTTACGCTCCCTTGCTGCCGGTCAGCGCGGCGATTCTCGTGTTCACCAACCTGCGCACGATCCGTCAGGCGGGGCGCGACCTGCTGCGGGGGCATGTGGGATTGCCCTTGCTGCAGACCGCGATCGTCACGGCCACGCTGGCAACCGGGGGCTTTGTTGCCGCCAGCCTGATGAACTGGCTCTTGATGTACTGGGAAGAACGGCAGTCGCGCCTGGCCGCCACGGGCCACCAGATGCTGCAGCATTCGGTAGTGCCCCCCACCATGACGGCGTGGGTGCTGCGGGACGGGGTCGATGTCGAAACACCCGTGTCGCGCCTCGAACCGGGGGCCGTCATCCGCGTGCGAGTGGGCGATTGGATTCCCATCGATGGCTGGATTGTCGACGGCCAGGGGGTACTCGCAGAGTCTCCCTCGCGAGGTACAACCAACCTGATTTGCCGCGGTGTGGGAGACAAGGTTTTTACCGGCAGCTTTCTGCTCGAAGGCGAATTGCAGGTGGAAACCAGCCACGCGGGCCGAGAGACCCTCTCGGGGGCCATTGTCCGTTCGCTGGCGGGAACCGTGCAGGGAGCCGGCGACGTTCATGGAAAACGTGGCAAGCCTCCGCGGTTCGCCGAGCGGGCCGTACCCGCGACATTGCTCACGGCCGGTCTGGGACTGATCGTCGCCGACCCCACCGCGGCCGGTGCCGTGTTGCGTCCTGATTACGCGACGGGCCTGGGCCTGGGGAACTCGACCGGCTTCATTGATTGTCTGGGGACTTGTCTTGATCAGGGAGTCGTCATTCGTCGTCCGGATGCGTTCACCGAGATCGGGGCCGCCGATGTGGTGCTGATCGATGAACAGGTGATTCTCGATTCGCCCGAGTTGCAGTTGGAAGACATTCACGCCAACAGTGACCTGACGACGGGCGAACTCTTGAACTATGCCGAGTGCGCGATCCGTCCCTTTCACGACCCGCGCGGCCAGGCGTTGCGCGCCGCCTGCGATTTACGCGACCGGGAATTGCTGAACCTTGCAGGTCGATACGTCGGGGGGGCGGTCGAATTGCAGCATCGGGGCCGGCGGATTCGCGTCGAAGGCCTGTTGCGGACGCAGGGACTCGACGACGACGACCAGGAGTTGATGCAGGGGCACTGGCCGTTGCGGGTGTTGTGTGATGGATCATTCGCCGGGACGTTGACGTTTTGCGCCAGCCCCGATTCGCGGGTGGCGACCGCCCTGCAGGACCTGCGGTTGAAGGGGGGGCTGCGAGTCGAACTGCTCGCCTCGGCCTCCAACCGCGATCCCGATGAACTGGCTGACCGGTACGCGGTGGACGATGTGCGCATCTGTCCGGCCGACGCCTCGAAGGCCCGCTTGATCGAACTGTTGCGGGACGAAGGGCACACCGTGCTGTACATCGGCAATTGCCGACAGAACCCGCTGGCCGCGCAGGCCGCCAACCTGGCCATCTTTCCGGAACCGACCCGCTTGTGGGAACCGGCCGGCTACGCCGCTGCAGAGGCGGGCGACGATGATTCGGGGATCTGGCTGCTGCAGGCCGATTACCGGCGGATACTGATGCTGCGCGAGATGGCGCGGTCGCTCGAACGGCAATCGCGACTCAATTGCGGCTTGATTCTGGCCCCCAACGTTCTGTGTGTGGCCGGCGCCTTTTTGTTTGGCTTCACCAGCCTGACGGTGGTGCTGCTCTCGAACCTGGCGACGTTCATCATGTTTTTGCGCAGTCAGCAGTCGATGCAGCAGGCCCAGGCGCGAATTCGCGAACGGCACAATCGGCGAATCGGCCAGTCCATGGACAGCGCCGTTCGCGAGGCAGTGCGCACGATCGAAATGCCTTCCACCTTGCCCGCCGTGGTCCCCCAACCCGCCACGCAGTCAGCCAGCCCGTCAGCCATCCCGGCACCGGCGCCCGCCGTTGTCGAACCCGTTCCTGCCTGGTCGGCCGTGCCGCCTCAGCCCGCACAACCGGCCTTTATGGAATCCGTACAGACCTCTCCTGAGGCCAACGCGAATCCGCCTCTTGAAAGCGCCTCGGTAGACGAGACAATGGGAGCAGTGGCCGCAGCGTTGTTGACGGCGAATATCTGATCGGCAACACGACACATGCCAGCACACCGGCCGGAGGCCCTGATTGGGCGAAACGAATGAGCGTACCACAACCTGAAGACAACCAAGTCGGTTCTGCTGCCGAGGCATCCCACGTGCCGGTGGACGTGATCGACGTCGAACCTGTCTTGCCCGACGACGATCTGGGACTCGACGAACACGCCCGCCAGCGCATCCGTCGCCTGCCGCCGGAAGTGGGGGCCGTGTTCCTGGCCGTGGGTGTCGTGGGGGTAATCATCCCTGGGCCGATCGGTGCCCCGTTTCTGCTGGCGGGGGGATTGGTACTGATGCCCAACGTGTTTGACCGGTTCGAACGCTGGATCGAAAAGCAGATGCCCTCGGTGCATGGCATCGGCATGCGGAATGTGAATCGCT
The DNA here is from genome assembly GCA_018242565.1 of Planctomycetota bacterium. GTDB lineage: Bacteria > Planctomycetota > Planctomycetia > Planctomycetales > Planctomycetaceae > JACQFH01. Next base: position 11,721 of record JAFEBR010000344.1, read on the forward strand.
TCATCGACAACTTCGAAAAGCGCTTTCCGCGGAAGAGCCCGCCGAATTCGTAGACGTCAGCTTGGTGTGATCCCAGCGATCGGGTCGCCGAGTCGGGCCGTCTGGTAAGAATCTCGGAATTTCAGGGAACCTTTCGGGCCGCCAGTGTGTCTAAATCATAGGGGCGCCTGGGCCGGCGTTGTGCAGGTCTGCGCGCGGGTCAGAGAGCAGTACGAAAGACCGTAAGCCAGCGGTTCTTGGTGCGATCGAATGGGGGCCACATGCCGTGTCAGGTAACGGGTATGGATGAGTGTTTGCGAATCGATGGCTCACACGGGGAGGGGGGTGGGCAGATTCTGCGCACTTCGTTGGCGCTGTCGTTGTTGACCGGTCGTCCGCTCGTCATCGAGAACATTCGAGCCGGGCGTGAGCGTCAGGGATTGCAGCGGCAGCACCTGACCGCAGTCCGCGCGGCGATCGAGATCTCGGGAGCCCAGGCCACTGGAGCCGAGTTGGGTTCGCGGACGTTGACGTTCCAGCCGGGGACGATTCGTGGTCAGGAATTTCACTTCAACGTGGGGACGGCGGGCAGCACGACCCTGGTGTTGCAGACCGTTTTGCCCGCGTTACTGCTGGCCGAGCAGCCCACTCGGCTGGTCATTGAAGGGGGGACTCATAACCCCTGGGCACCGCCCTTCGAATTTCTGCAGCAGGCGTACGTGCCCTTAATCAACCGCATGGGGCCACACGTCGAACTGGAATTGCTGCAGGCGGGGTTTGCTCCGATGGGGGGCGGGCGGATCGAGGTGCGTGTTACCCCCGCCCGGCGACTGGCAGGCTGGGAACTGCTGGAGCGTGGCGCGATCACCCGGCAGCAGGCGTGCGTGCTGCTGGCGAATCTGCCCGAACACATCGCCCAACGCGAACTGGGAGCCATTGGCCGTCGGCTCGGGTGGGACGAAGCCGATTGCACGTGGACCAGGCTCCGCGCGGCTGGTCCCGGAAACGCTATCGTGGCCACGATTACGAGCGAGCACATCACGGAAGTCTTCAGCAGCATCGGCCGGCAGGGGATTCGCGCCGAACTGGTAGCCAGTGAACTGGTGCGCGAGGTGCGCGCCTACGTCAAATCGGGGGTGCCGGTGGGACCCCATCTGGCCGATCAACTGTTGCTGCCGTTGGGACTCAGCGCGTACTTCGCCCGAGACTCAGCAGCCACCGACACGCGGCCAACCGCAGCGCAGCCCCGATCGACCGCTCACGGAATGGCCGGCGGCGCCTTTCGGACGACGCCGTTGACCGGCCACTCGACTACACACATTGAGCTGCTGCGACAATTTCTGGGTGTCGAGATCGTTGTCACGGACGAAGCGGACGGAACGTGCGTGGTCCGCGTCGCTCCGCCGGTTTTAGGAGAAGCTTGTGCCGATTTGTAAACAATGTCCCGGCGCAACTCGAGCGGGACGGTTTCAGGCGCCAACGGGGACCGAAGGTTGCTGTCCGTCTTCCACCCAGACCCAGCCGTATTGCGTGTTGCTTCCCTGCGGGTTTTTTCGGAATTCGTGACGGATCTGTGAGAGTTTGTCGGTCTTGATCTTTTTGACTTCCGCCTGCACATCGACCCCCAGCAGACGGGCCGCGTTCAGACCGAAAATCTGGTTCTTGATTTCGGGGGTCAGGGCGGAGTAACCATACTTCTCCATCAGGCTTTCTTTCATGGTCATCCGCCGGAACCGTTCAATCTGGCTCTGCGGACTGCCATTCCAGATCGAGTCGGTGCCCCACAGAATGTGGTCGGCACCGGCGACCTGAATCATCTGTCCCAGCATGTGCATGCAGGTCTCGGGATTGAACGCCGAAGTCATGTTGAACGTACTGCCCAGTTCAAAGTAAATGTTCTTGATCCCCGGATTGCGTTTCAGGATCCGCAGCAGATCGCTGGTCCAGGCGAGTTCCTGCGGATCATTCTGAATCGGATCGGTGACTCGTTCGCCGGTCCCTTTGCCAATCCAGCCAAAGCCCCGGAACGCCGAGTGGTAGACGATGAAGTTGAGGTCGGGCCAGTCCAGGGCGGCCCGTTCCAGGTCATCGGGGCGACAGGCTTTTTCATTGAAGACACCCAGCGGCAGTCCCTTGTGGACGCACAGGTTCTTGATTCCCAGGGCCCGGGTTTTTTCCCAGAACGGATACGCGACCTTTTCGTCCGCCAGCGACCACGAGTTCTCACCCAGTTCGGCACCGGTGTACATTTTCCAGGCGTCGATCTTCAGGTCTTTGACCTGTCGTTCCATCTCTTCGAGTTCAGATTTCCCCAGATTCGGGCGGAGCAGGCCATGCGACAGCACGCGGCGGGATCCGGCGATCTCGTTCACGAACGCCCGGGTCGCGACCATCTGGTCCGGGGGCAGTGGGTTCTTGTCCCAGCTGCGCGTGGGCACGCCGCTGATGATCGACATCACGGTATCGCTGTCGCCAAAGACTTCTTTGACGTAATGCGCCCGGTTCAACTGGTCGAGCGCTTCTTTCCCCGTTTTGGCGCCGGGACGCAACTGGGTGAAGAAACTGCTGACGACCTTGCCATCCGGAGTCGTGTCGTACCATTGCTGCGCGACATCGACGTGGTGCGTCTGGACGTCGAAGATGAATTGTTCTTTCGGCCAGCGCTCGGCGAAGGCCTGAGGATTTTCGGCTTCTTCCGCCTCGACGTCGTAACAGCGGCCGAAGACATCGTTCAGCGCCAAGAGGGCGGCGGCCATACCGCTGCCCGACCGCAGAAACGAACGCCGGTCCATCCCCAGCCGACGTGCCGATCGCTCACTGATTTCGTCCAGTCGTGCCGCGTACGCCAGTTGCTGGGCCGACTGCGGGGGTGGCACGAACTCTTCGTTCGACACAATGCGCGTCGGGATCGGCGCCGGGGCAGGGTTGTTCGCGTCGAGTTCGCATTGTCGAATCCACATGAGTCAGGTTCCTTTACGTTGCAATGTCGTTTCGTGTTTTGGGCAGAGTGTGGCACAGACTTGCGGGCCGGGCAATCGACACGACTGTGCCACCTGCGAATCGCCGGGCCAGGTTGCGTGACGAATCCCCGATACCCGATTCCCCGATACACGATTGGTTCAGGGTTTATCAGCTTTTTTCGGCGAAGCCGTGTTTTCGCCGGTGGCTTTGTCCGAGCGGTCTTGTGCCTGTTTACGGATGTCGGACCGCACTTTCTGCAGTCGCTCCGGCCAGGTGAATTCCGGGCACGTGCTGGGATCATAGCCGGCCAGGTGACCAGTCAATCGAGAGATCGGCTTGGTGTATTCGAGCACCGTGTCGCCGAACACTTCTTCGCAGAGTGCCGCCAGGCGCGGATCGTATTCGCGGAGTTCGGCCCGGGTGTCGACATGATTGTGGTCGTGGTCGAACGAGCGGTTGTTATTGAACCACGACTGCACCCCCTCGGCGAAGTACTCGTGATGGTTCACCGCGGCATATTTGCCGGCCCAGAGTTTTTCCTGCATCGCTGCGTCGTAGGCGGCCTTCACCCGTTTGTCGAACTCCGGATCGACCCGGATCATGCCGCGCAGATGGATGTTGTGGGCAAACTCGTGAATCAGAATCGACTCGGTGCCATACGGATCGCCGGGGTAGCCCAGCACGTTTTCCTCGGCACAACTGCAGACGGGATCATGCTGCGAACCCCCGAATCCGCGGGCGCGAGCATCCCAGTAATCCTTGGGAGTCATCTGCGCGTACTCGGGGATATCGGTGGAAAACTCGTCGTAGGCCTCGACGATCAGTCGCGAACCACTGTCGATCATGGCCTTGCGCACATCGGGCCGTTTGGCCAGCATGATGTCCACGATGTAGGCCGCTTCCTTGAGCGCGTAGTCGTTGACCCGGCCCGACGAGACGATCGGGTATCCGTGGGCTTCCACATACTTCTGGTAAAACGCCGGCAGTTTCATGTCGGCTGGCGGCGGCTTGACGACATAAGGGTCGCGAGCCGCATCGGGCGTGGTCTGGGTGGTCACTTTCCAGACTCGGCCCAGCAGGTCGCACATCTGCGGGTCGTGCTGGCGCAATTGTGTGCGGTTGGCGGGGTAAAAATCGTTGACGCCGAAATACGATTCGGTCAGTTCAGCGAAATACTCTTTATGGTTGGTGGCGGCATACGCCTTCTTTTCGACGCCACTGGCCAGTTCTGTGACCTTGTCGTACAGCCCCGCGGCCATGGCCCGGTCGTAGGCCTGCCGGATTTCGGGGAAGTCAAACCCCAGCACGCGATCATGATACGCATGGGCCAGTTCGTGCAGCACCATCACCGGCATGCGTTTGATCTCGGCCGGGAAGTTCGGAATGTTGGTGAATTGAATCGCCTTGGCCATCGCAGGATCGCGCTCATGATCCCGCAGCCACCCGGCATCGGGATGATACTCGGCGGTCGGGCCGAAGCCTGCGGGAGTGGGCGACAGCCAAAGCGGTACCTCGCGGAGTCGGGCCAGCGGTTCGACGGGAATCACCCGGACCACTTCTTTCAATTGGGCTTCCAGCAAACGCAGAGCCGTTTCGGTCGACACGGGCTGGTCGAGTTTCAACTGATCGCTGACGTGTACCGTCCAGCCTTCAACGTTAAGTGTCTGATGCCCGGGCACGGCGGTGGGGGCCTGCGGTGTGCGGGGCGCGGTGTCGTCAGCCGACACATGGGGCAACACGCCTGTGGTCAGCAGCAGGCCAACGGTGAGCAGCGATCGGATCATGTGGTGTGCAGACATCAGTCCCTCTGTATTTTTGGAAAGGGCCCCAGGATGTATCTTCGCCGACTAAGATGTGGATCGCAACACGAGGTCGGCCCGTTCCCGGCAGCCATCGGCCAGAATCGCGAGCGAATTGAGGCGGTCGTTGTCGAGGGCCCGCTGGCGTCCTTCGGCTGCTGTAGCCGCCAGGCCGGTCTGCAGGTGCCGCAGGGCCAGTCGATTGGTGGCGACTTCCAGGTCGCAGTCCAGAAACACCCGCAAATCGAGCAGCGGTTCGACCTGCCAATCGCGCATCAGGACATAAATGCCCTCGATGATGATGACGGGTACGTCGGGCGTAATTCGAATGGCATTCGGTCGCGGATCTTTCTCGGCGTGGTCGAATTCGGGAAAGACCCCCACCCGCGTGTCGCGCAGTCTCTGGATGTCGCGACGGAACGAGACCGGGTCAAACGTGTGCGGAGCACCTCGCCGGCGCAGGCCCTCGGCGTCGAGCTGGCAGCGCGGCAGATGGTAACCGTCCATGGGGACAATGCCGAAATCGGGACGCATCTGGCGCAACATGCGGCAGAGAGTGGTCTTGCCGCTGCCGGGGATACCGGCGATTCCGACCAGAAAACTGTGCGGACGTTGTTGCAGGGCCGCCAGAACCTGCTCGGCCTGAGCCCGAGCCGTTTCTTGAATCGAAGGAGATTGCGACAAGGGACGGTGATTTCTTTCCGGCATGTGGGAAGACGAGTGATGGGGCCAGCGAATCAGCACCTTACGGTAATGGCTTGCAGGACCTTTCGGAAACGGTCTCGAGCGGAATTTTCGGGGACTCAACGTGGGGGCCGTCTCCCGTCAGTGGGCCGCGGGGAGTACGGTGATAAAAAACCGCCATGGTTACCTCAACGGCACATTCGGCAAACCGTTTTGGGGTTTTCAGGGCCCGACGGGAGTCACACGCCGACGTCCCTGAACTTGACGTGTACTCTTTGGCGTCCAACAATCATGGTTTGGACCAATTTCTGTCGTTATTTTTGAAACCCCGCGAATCATGATTCTGTCTCCTGCCGTCCGATCTCTCAAACCTTCCGCCACAATTGCCGCCGCCGCAAAGGCCAAGGCTCTCAAAAACCAGGGTGTCAAGGTTTACGATTTCACGCTGGGAGAGCCCGATTTCAACACCCCTGAACACGTTCAGGAAGCGGCGCGGGCGGCCATGGCCGCCGGCCACACCCATTACACGGCTTCCGGCGGGATTCCCGAACTCAAGCAGGCCATCTGCAACGCCTACGAGCGCGACCATAAACTCAAGTACGAACCGAGTCAGGTGGTCGTCTCGAACGGGGCCAAGCACTCGATTCATAACGTCGTCACCACGCTGTGCGGCCCCGGCGATGAAGTCATCGTCCCGGCCCCCTACTGGGTGAGCTACGAAGCCTTGGTCGAACTGGCCGGGGCGACCCCTGTCGTGGTCAAAACGACCGAGGCCAGCGGGTTCCGCCTGTCGGCCGAAGATTTTGAAAAGGCGATCACTCCCCGCACGAAATTGCTGCTGTTGAACTCCCCCTGTAATCCGACCGGGGCGACGTATTCAGTGGCCGCTCTCGAAGCTCTGGCGAAGGTCGCAGTCAAGCACGATCTCTTCGTCTGCTCGGACGAGATCTACGAAAAGCTGCTGTATACCGACGAGCCGTTCCGCAGCTTTGCCACCCTGTTGGGAGGGATCGCCGACCGGACGATCATCATCAGCGGTGTCAGCAAGGCGTACGCCATGACGGGCTGGCGCATTGGCTGGACGCTGGCTCCCAAAGAACTGACCGCCGGCATGGACAATCTGCAGAGTCAGGAAACGTCGAACCCGTGCAGTATCAGTCAGTATGCGGCGATCGCCGCGCTGAGTGGTCCACAGGATTGCGTCGAAACCATGCGTCAGGAATTCGCCCGCCGTCGTACCTACACGTTGGGTCGGATTCGCGCGCTGCCCGGCATCGATCTGCCCGATCCCGGCGGCGCGTTCTACGTGTTCTTCAATGTCAGCCCGTACTTTGGTAAGCCCCTGGGGACGAAAGGCACGGTCGTTTCGAACGCCACCGATTTCTGCACGGCTCTGCTGGAAGACGCCCACGTGGCGTTGGTGACGGGCGATGCGTTCGGCGCTCCGGGATTTGTGCGATTGTCGTTCGCGACTGGCATGAGCGTCCTGGAAGCCGGTTGCGATCGACTGGCGAGCTTCCTGCACGCTTAAGCCTGCCGCAGTCCGGCTCACGGTAGTTATCTTTGACTGGACGGGACCCGGAACAATCCCCAGGCCTGCCAGTCAAAGTTTCGCTCCAGGAAGGGGCGGATGGGCCGTTCGATATCCTGATTACTGAATCAGGTCAGGATATTTCTCGCGAATCTGGCAGGCCTTGGGCATGGCGTGATAGGCGATGTAGGGCTGATCGGGATTCAGGCGCGCGTAATCCTGGTGGTACTCCTCAGCCGGGTAGAAGTCCGTCAGCGGTTCCAGCGTCGTGACAATCGGCCGGGTGAACTTACCGGAGGACTGCAGTTTCTCGATCTTGGCCTGGGCGGCTGCGCGTTCTTCTTCGGTCGCGTAAAAAATCGCCGAGCGATACTGGGTGCCCACGTCATTTCCCTGCCGGTTCAGTTGCGTGGGGTCGTGGGCGTCAAAAAACACATCGAGCAGTTCATCGTAGCTGATCCGGCTCGGGTCGAAGGTAATCCGAATCGCCTCGGCGTGGCGCGTGTTACCGTCGCAGACCTGACGGTAATTGGCCGTCCGCGCCTCGCCGCCGGTGTAGCCAGACTGCACATCCATCACCCCCTTGAGTTGCTCGAAAGCCACCTCGGTGCACCAGAAACAGCCTCCCGCCAAGACGGCGGTGGACCGTGATGCGGATGCTTCCGGGGCCTGTTCTGCTACGGGGTCGGCCAATTCGGCCAATCGATCCGACGGCGTGAAATTCAGCGATTCTGAGTTCAGGCAGAAACGCAGGCCGGTCGGTCGGGGACCATCTTCAAAGACATGGCCCAGATGGCCGTCGCACCGCGCGCAGCAGATTTCCACACGCCGCATGCCATGACTCTGGTCGGCATACATCGCGACGTTTCCGGGAGCGATCGACTGAAAGAAACTGGGCCAGCCCGTTCCGGAATGAAACTTGGCATCCGACGAAAACAAGGGCAGTTGGCAACCGGCGCAGGAATACACCCCGGGAAGTTTGTTATCCAACAACGTTCCACAAAACGGACGTTCGGTCCCCTTCGAGCGCAAGATCTGGAATTGCTCGGGTGTCAATCGGGCCTGCCATTCGGATTCACTCAGTTCCAGTCGGGGAACTTCGAACGGACCCACGAGTTGGCCGAGCGTGTTGAACACGGAAATCTGGACCATCGCAATCTGCCTTTCGTACGCCGGGCAGGTTCCCTGCGGGAACCTGCCCAGACAGTGTGTGCTCAGATCACGGTCGGTTGGGGGCCTGACCTACGGGTGCAGGTCAGGCCGGGACATCAACCGCCGTGGATTGTCATTTTGGATGCGTGATTTTTGGCTTGGTTCCGCGTGAGGGCAAGTGGAGAAGGGGGCCGGGGGCCGTTCGGTGCGGAATACCGGTCAGAACCGGGCCTAACTTGAGGATTTCC
>JAFEBR010000345.1 GCA_018242565.1 Planctomycetota bacterium
GATGGCAGGTCGCAGAGCCCGTCGTGGGCCCGTGAGTGTGGCCGCAGTCGTCACTCTGGCGTGGCGATGGCGGGGGACATTGTTGCATTTGCGGCGGATCAACGGCCCGCCGGTCTTGGCTGCGAACGGAAGCGAGCCTGTCTGCGGTGGCCACCGGACGCGCCCAAAGATCGAGTCTCGGAATTGTACCTCACGATTCCGTGCGCAACGATCAGCAGTTATGATGACTGGTTGGGGAGGCAGGAACGACATGGCTAAAGGATCTTCGGCCGGCGGATCAGACGATCGCCCGCAAAGCGCTGCGGCAACCCCGCAGGAAGCTTCGAAAGACCCGGTGCGCGCCCCTACGCCAGACGATGCACATCCCGCGCCTTTACCAGACATGACCAGTCGCATGCTGGGTGATTTTCGGATTCTGCGTAAACTCGGGCAGGGGGGTATGGCGGAAGTCTACCTTGCCGAACAGACGTCGCTGAAACGGAATGTCGCCGTCAAAGTGCTGCACACGGGGCACGTCGTCAACGACAGTTACCTGGAGCGATTTCAGACCGAAGCGCTGGCGGCAGCGTCGTTGAACCATCCCAACATCGTGCAGGTGCTGGTGGTCGGGGCCCAGGACGGAATTCAATACATTGCGCAGGAATACGTGCCCGGCATGAATCTGCGCGAGTTGCTGGCGAAGAAGGGGCCTCCAGAACAGGCCCTGGCGATTCGCATCATCCGGCAGGTGGCCAACGCCTTGCACGTAGCCCACACCGCCGGGGTCGTGCACCGCGATATCAAGCCCGAGAACATCATGATCACCCGCAAAGGGGAGGTCAAAGTCGCCGACTTCGGTCTGGCCAAACTCGTGGATGACCAGGAGCAGGTGCGATTGACGGCGGACGGGACGACGATGGGGACGCCGTTGTACATGAGTCCCGAGCAGGTTGATGGCAAGCCCGTCGATCATCGCAGTGATATCTATTCGCTGGGGGTGACGTGCTACCACATGCTCAGTGGTGCGCCCCCCTTCCGCGGGCCGACAGCGATCAGCGTGGCGATTCAGCATCTCAAAAAAGAGCCCGATGCGCTCGAACCTCTGCGCGAAGACCTGTCGCCGGCTTTATGCCGGATGGTCCACAAGATGATGGCCAAGGATCCGGACCAGCGCTACCAGTCGGCGCAGGCGATTCTCAAAGATCTGAAACGGCTGACGACCGAGGGGGATTTGCCCCCCGAGAAGCCCGCCAAGAGTGCGTCGGTCGTGCGGACACCACCGCCGCGTTCGGCCGCGCGGCACCCGGTGCTGCGGTTTCTGCAGACGATCTGGTATGCCCCGGACGCTCCGGTGTTTCGGCAGGTCTGGACGCTGTTGCTGCTGGGACTGCTGGTGGGTGGCGCCTCGGCCGGTGCGGGCTGGTTCACACGCACTCCCGATCCCTTTGCGACAGCCGCCCGGCAGGAATCGCACGTGCCGCGCAAAGAGACGGCGGCTGGCCAGTATTTCTACGCGGTGCAGCAGAAGGACAACATCGAGGCCTGGCAGGCTGTCGTCGAGAACTTTCCGGGCTCGAACGATCGATTATTCCGCAATTACGCCGAACAGCAGATCGCCATGCTCTGCCTGGCGAAACGCCGTTACGACGAGGCCCAGTCGATTTTCGATCAGTTCGCCGAGTTCAATGAACCGCAATTCCGGGCCTTCGGCCTGGCCGGGCAGGCCATGCTGCAGAACCTGGCGGGGGACTACCAGCGTTCGCAGCAGATTGTGGACAAGCTGCGGAGTCCGGTTCGCCCGAGTGGCGTCGGCGAAGACAATGCGGGCAAGGGCGAAACGACGGCCAGGCCGGTGGTCTTTTATGATCTGCTTGACGACAAGATGCGCTCGGCGGTGATGGAAACGATGCACCGCAATATCGAAAAGCTGAATCAGCAGATGAGCCAGGAATGGGATGAAATCTTCAAGAAACAGGATCAAACCTTCAACGGCACCGGACCGTCGAGTGAGGGGGCCAAGTGACCTGTTTTGAATCGGGAATTCCGCAAGGCGTGACTGGCAGCGCCGGGTTCGTCTCGGGGACGTGTCGGCCATCGGCACAGCGGGCGAATTGGGCCAGCGAGACCAGTTCCGGAACACGCGACAGTCGATTTCGGGAGGGGCAATGACATGGCGGTGCTGAAAGTCATCAAGGGAAGTTGTCCCGGGCAATTGGTTGAATTGCAGGGCGAACGCATCGTGATGGGGCGCCATCCTTCCTGCCAGTTCGTCCTCGACAATGCCGCGGTCAGCCGGAATCACGCGCAGATTCTGGAAAGCCATGGGACGTACTACCTGGAAGATCTGCGGAGCCGGAACGGAACGATGCTGAACGGGGTGCGAATTCACGGACGCACCGAGCTGGCCGACAGCGATGAAATTCGGGTCTGCGAAGTGGTGCTGCGGTTTTACCTGGGTGTGCCGCCCGACTCTGCCGTGGCCCGGAAGCCCAAACCGCTGGACCTGGGGGGGACGGTCACGACTCCCGCACCGACGATTTCGGAGACCGATGCGGTCGACTTCCAGAAGTTGCAGGCGGCCGGGGAAGACTCTGACCGGAAGGAACCGGGGAGTGCCGACAGTTCGTCGATCATCACGTCACTGGATGTGAAGGGGCGTAATCCGCGGATCACGATTCGTCCCGAGGCGAAACTCAGGGCGATTCTCGAGATCAGCCAGAACCTGGCGCGGGCCCTCAAGCCGGAAGAAGTGCTGCCCAAGATTCTGGAGAGTCTGTTCAAGATTTTCCCGCAGGCCGACCGCGGGTTCATTGTGCTCAAAGACATGTCCCAGGGGACGCTGCACATTAAGTCGCAGCGGGTGCGTCGCGATGAATTGCTCGATTCGACCCGGATCAGCATGACGATTCTGAAAGAGGCGATGTCGAAAGGCTGTGCCCTGTTATCAGCCGATGCTGCGGCCGACGAGCGGTTCAAGCTGTCGGAAAGTGTCGCCGCGATGACCATTCGGTCGGTGATGTGTGCGCCGCTGATGGGGCCGACCAACGATGCGCTGGGGGCGATTCAGATCGACACGGTCAATCATGCGCAACCGTTTGCGGCCGACGATCTGGAAGTGCTGGCGAGCGTCGCGGCCCAGGCGTCGCTGGCCCTCGAAAATGCCCAGTTGCATTCCAGCGCCCTCAAGCAGCGTGATCTCGAACGGGACCTCGACTTTGCGACGCAGGTGCAACTCGGCTTTCTGCCGAATCATCGGCCGCATGCTCCGGGGTACGAATTCTTCGAGTTCTACGAAGCGGCCCAGCGCGTGGGGGGAGATTTCTTCGACTACATTCCCCTGCCCGACGGGCGGGTGGCGATCACCATCGGCGATGTCGCCGGGAAGGGCGTACCGGCCGCGCTGCTGATGGCGCGAATTTACTCAGATACGCGTTACCAGTTGCTGGCGCAACCGACCCCTGCCACGGCGATGACCGCCCTGAACGCCGGGGTCTCGGCGAGCGGTCTGGGGCATCGGTTCATCACACTGGCCATGGTGGTGCTCGACCCGCGGCAGAACACGCTCACGATTGTCAACGCGGGCCATCTGCCCCCGCTGCAGCGCCAGAAGAACGGCGCGATCAAGCAACTGGGAACCAAGACTTCCGGGTTGCCACTGGGCATCCAATCGGACACGGTCTACCAGCAGACGCAAATGTCGATCGATGCCGGAGACATTATTGTCATGTCGACCGACGGCGTCACCGAGGCGATGAATCCCGCACATGAGATTTATGGAACAGCCCGGCTGATGGCTCTGCTGAAGAAAGGTCCGTCGCAGGCCGAGGAACTGGGCGAGGCCATCGTCGCCGAGATTGACGCGTTCGTCGCCGGTCATTCGCAGCGCGATGATATCTGCCTCATCTGCTTCCATCGGCAGGAATGAGTGTATGAGCGTCCCACTGACGCCCGCTTCGATCCTGGGTCCGAGCGGGCGGATCGCGAACCGGCTGAAATCGTACGAACAGCGTTCTGAGCAATTGCAGATGGCCGATGCCGTGGCGCGCGCCATCGCCGAGAAAAAACACCTGATCGTGGAAGCAGGGACCGGGGTGGGCAAGAGCTTTGCCTACCTCGTGCCGGCGATTCTGGCGGCGACCGCCGAGCAGGTCGATCAGGCGCGGCGGGAGGCGGCTGACGATGACGATCAGGTGGGCCGCGACGCGAAGCGCAAGCGGACCCGGGTCGTCATTTCGACGCATACCATCAGCCTGCAGGAACAACTCGTCAATCGCGACATTCCGTTTCTGAACTCGGTCTTGCCAGTGGAGTTCTCGGCAGTGCTCGTGAAGGGGCGGGGCAACTACATCAGCCTGCGGCGATTGGCCGGAGCCCGGGCCCGGGCTCACAGCATGTTCACGCGAGAAGAAGATGTCGATCAGATTGGCGAAATCGACCGCTGGTCCAAGGTCACGGCCGATGGCAGTCGGGCGACACTCGATTTCGCCCCGTTTCCCGCCGTGTGGGATGAAGTGCAGAGCGACCACGGGAATTGCCTGGGTAAAAAATGCGGCGATTACAACGATTGCTTTTACTATCGGGCACGCCGGCGGGTCTGGAACGCCGACGTGCTGGTCGTCAATCATGCGCTGTTCTTTTCGGACCTGGCGCTGCGGCGTGAAGGGGCCGCCATTCTGCCAGATTACGATGTGGTCGTATTCGACGAAGCCCACACGATTGAATCGGTGGCGGCTGACCACCTGGGGATTTCCGTCAGCAGCGGTCAATTCGATTACCTGCTCAACAAGCTCTTCAACGATCACACGAACAAAGGCCTGCTGGTGCATCACAAGCACGTTGAAGGACAAAAACTCGTGCAGAGCCTGCGCTATCAGTCGCAGGACCTGTTCGCTGAGATCCGTGAGTGGCAGCAGCAGAACTGCCAGATGAACGGGCGGGTGAAGTCTCCTCCGCCGGTGGATATCGACCTGGCCAAACCGCTGATCGCACTGGCCAGTTCGATCGAGATCTTTGCTGACACGCTGAAATCTGATGAAGAAAAAGTCGAACTCAACGCGGCAGCCAAGCGCTGTCAGGCGCTGGCAGATTCGTTGAACACCTGGCTCACGCAACGGGTCAAGGAAGCGGCGTACTGGATCGAAACCAGCGGCCGGCAGCAGGAACGGACCAGCCTGTGCTGCTCGCCCGTCGAAATCAGCACCGTGCTGCGCGACCAGTTGTTCAACCAGGTGCCCACGGTGGTGCTGGCCAGTGCCACATTGGCCGTGGGAGGGCAGAGTTTTGATTTCATCCGCAATCGTCTGGGACTCGACACCGCCCTGGAGTTGAAACTGGGGAGCCCGTTTGATTACCGCAACAATGTGAAACTGATTGTCACGCCGAGCATGCCCGATCCGGCCTCGGATCCGTCAGGCTATGAGCAGGCGGCGTGTGATCGGATCAAAAAATATGTCGAGCAGACCCAGGGGCGGGCGTTTGTGCTGTTTACCAGTTACAAGATGCTCAACAGTTGCGCGAAGCGTCTGGCCGGCTGGATGCGCAATCACCAATACTCGCTGTACAGCCAGGCTGACGGCGTGCCGCGGACCATGTTGCTCGAGCGGTTTCGTCAGGATTCGCGGGGGGTGCTGTTTGGAGCCGACAGTTTCTGGCAGGGGGTCGATGTACCGGGTGACGCGCTGCAGAACGTGATTATCACGAAACTACCGTTCAGTGTGCCCGATCATCCGCTGCTGGAAGCGCGGCTGGAGGCCATTCGTCGGCGAGGCGGAATTCCCTTCATGGAATACCAGGTGCCGGAAGCGATCATCAAATTGAAGCAGGGGTTTGGTCGTCTGATTCGGACCAAAACCGACACCGGGCAGGTGGTGATTCTCGACCCGCGGGTCCACACCAAACGCTACGGGCAATTGTTCCTCGACAGTCTGCCCGAATGCCGGTTGATCGTCGATTGAGCCGGGCTACAGGCGGTGGACCGTCGATTACGCCAGGGCGCCAGGTTCGGAATTCCGCCGGGTGGAGTCGAGATACGACTGCAGCAGAATCTGCGCCGCCAGCATGTCGCGCAAGGCCTGACGTTTTTTAGGACTGACCTGCGCGGCGGCGAGGTGTTCATTGGCCTGCGCCGTCGTGTACCGTTCATCGGTGAAAACGACCGGCTTCCCCGTGGCCTGGGCCGCCCAGTTGCCAAAGGCGCGGGCCTCGCGGGCTTTCTCCCCCTCATCGCCACTCATGTGAACGGGCAGACCCACAACCAGGCCGACGACTGTGTATTCCTGGACTACCCGGGCCAGGTACCGCGCATCCTGCACGAGATCTCGCCGGTGGTAAGTTTCATGAGGTGTGGCGATCGTCTGGTCGAGGTTTGAGAGCGCAAGACCGACACGCTTGGTGCCATAATCGAGGCCGAGCAAGCGCCCGCGCGTGGGAAGGGGCTGATCTGGTTGGGATTTCGATGCCATGAACAATTCAAAAACCGATTGAGAAAACCCGCAATCTGTGCGGACCACGCGTCACCCACCTCGAACGGCCGGACTTCGGTGCGCCGCATCGCCCCGTGGGTCGCACTGCCGTGTCGCCGTGAAACCAGGTGGACCTTTCGTTACCGATGTGGGGGACTGCCGCGTGGTCTGCTCGATCCGCAGCGTCACGCGTACGGTGGTGAATGACACCCTGCGGAAACCGCGCCCGGTTAACTTGTGAAGTAGGCCTTGGTGGCCGGTTGGGGATCGATCAGGGCATTGGCTTCTGGTAATCCGACCGCCTGCCGTTTCTCGGCGTCCCACACGATCGGTTTCTGGAGTCGCAATGCCAGCACCCCCAGCATGCCGACTTCGGTGATCCGGGCTCCGATTTCGAACGGGGAATAGGCTTTGGTGTCCCCCGCACAGGCCAGTACCCACTCGAACATGTGCGAGTTATTGACCTGGCTCCATTTGGGGCGCTGCCCCTGGGCGACCTTTTTAGGATCCCACTTGAGGACTTCGGTGTCGATCCGGGGTTGTGTCTTTTCGAGCCTGGCGACTGCCGGGTGGTCGGCGCCACGAAAGGTCTGTTCCCCGTTGAGACGCACGTTGCAGTCGGTGTTCCACAGCCCGGCTGACAAAGTGCCGGCGGTTCCCACCACCAGGCAACCCGTGGTCCCCACAGGGCCTTGCGTGACTTCTGCCGGGGGCAGTTGGTTCTCGCCGGAATAGAAATAGAGTCGGACGGGGCCGCGGTCCTTTTTCGCCGCGAACTCGTAGGTCACTGTGCAGCGGGTCGCAAACGACTCATGTCCCAGGTCCGAGCCCACCGCAGAGATGCGGGTCGGAGCGTCGAGATTGAGCGCCCGAAATGCGAGTTGAAACCCGTGGCAGCAGAAGTCGGCGAGTGAACCGCCGCCGAAGTCGTACCACCCGCGCCATTTTCCCGGGTGATAGATCTCGTACTTATAGGGACGCTCCGCTGCACCCCCCAGCCAGAATTTCCAGTCGAACCCCTCGGGAATGGGGTCACTGTCGGCGGGGCGGTCGACTCCGTTCGGCCAGGCATGGCCGGGGTGCCAGACATGAACCTCGGTGACGTCTCCCAGGACGCCGGCCTGAATGACTTCGTAACTACGGCGGAACCCCTCGGTTGAGCAGCCTTGATTGCCGGTCTGGGTGGCCAGTTCGGGATGACTGCGGGCCATGGCTTCCAACGCCCGGCACTCGGCGACCGAATGGGCCAGCGGTTTCTCGCAGTACACGTGTTTGCCCTGTTGCAGGGCCGCCAGGCAGATGGGGACGTGCCAGTGGTCCGGCGTGGCGATGATGACGGCGTCAACCGTTTTTTCGCGTTCGAGAAGTTCGCGGTAATCGCGGTAGACGCGTGCCTGCGACAGGCCCTTCACCTGCCGGGCACTGTCGAGTTGCCGTTGATCGACGTCGCAGATGGCCACAATCTGCTGATCCAGCTTGGCCAGTTCGGGAATCAGGTAGCCCCGCATCTGTCCACCCATGCCGATGCAGGCGAACGACAGCTTTTCGCGAGCGGACGGTGCACCCCAGGTGAGGGCCGGTTGCAGGCCGGACAGGCCCAGGCCGGTCACGGCGGCGGTTTTCAGTAAACGTCGACGGGAAATCCGATGGGGCATGGCAGGTCAATCGCAAATGAATTCTGAAACAGCCAGCGCCGGCCGCTGCGGAGGTGTCTGTGCCGCAGCCTGAACTCAACCGGTGGCGCACATTGCTCACAATATCGCGACTCACAAGTTCCTGCCACTGCGGCGAATACGTCGGCGAGGGGCATCCGGTCACCCAGACTGAATTCAGCGTCGGACGTGATGCAGACGCAGGAATCACCACACATCACTGTCTGATTTCACGCTTTCCGGTCGGTTGGCATACGCCGGGCTACTCAAGCGTCTTACGGTTCTGTGCCCACAGGCTCGTAGGTCAAATAGCCCAGGTGCAGTTCCGCGTGTCGCAGATTCAAGCGGATGCGGTCTGCGTGTGACAGTGCCCCGAAAGCGGGACTCTCGTGGGGCGCGGGTTCCGCACTGCTCAGCCGGGCGAGAGCGGCCAGCAGTCGACGGCCAGCCTCGGCGGTGGGCAGAGCCTCGGCTCCCGTGGTGCCGTCTTTGACACCGGGAATGCGGACTCCCCGTGGCATGCCCTGGTCGAGCATTTTTTTCAGTCGCAGTCGCAAAATCCACCGAATCACCCGCGGCGGGGGTTTGATCGGAAAGCCGTCGTAGGCGTAATCGATCCACGCTGCGACGTGTGCCAGCACCTGCCCGGGAGTCCAACTGCCCGTCGCGTGGAGTTGGCCCTGCTGGTCTGCGTCGAGGATGCGCTGGACTTCCTGGATGCATGCATCGACGGATTCAAATCGGAGTTTGCGCCACTCTGTGGGGTTTTGCATAAGAAGCACTCACTGTGGGGGATTCGCCGTGATTCGCCAGATTTCCGGTTTACTTTCGAAGTTCTTTCCGAACGACAAGTTTCAATCCTGACCAGACCTCGCTGACGGCGCAGACTTTGATATCCACGAAGCCGATCGGCTAGGCGAGTTCGCGAATGACATCTTCTGTCACCGTGGTGGCGACCTGCGAGGCCTTTTTGGGCCAGGACACCCAGACGGCGGCGTCATCTCGCAGTTTCTGGCGGGCCTTAACGAGGAGCGCTGCGAGTGTTTCTCGATCGGTGACAAACACATGCAAGATGTCGGTCGATGACGACACCCGGGTCCCGAGTATCACACCGGCCGGGAGTTCGCCGAGCAGTGCGGCATAATCGGGTGGCGCACCAACGAGTGCCACCTGCGTTGACTCTTTGATTCCGAGTTTCCTGGGCAGCGGTGTTCCGGAGTAACCGACCGGCATGATGATGTGGTGTTCGAGCCAGAAAAGAATCGGTCGCCGAGGCGGCGATTTGCAGACGACGAGGTTTCTGCAAAGTATGGAACCGATGGGTGTCACGCGTCAAGCGGGTGGACAAACCCCCGGCCACACGGCAATCAATCGACGCCGTCGGGACGATATCAACGTGGGCAGTTGATGTGACAGGTTGTGAACTGGCAACGGTTCTTGGAAGTCGGGTGATGAACAGACGGACGATGGGTGATTTGACCGGCGGCCTGAACCGCGACCTGCGGTCGCCGGGATGACTCTGGCTTTGGACGGATCACAATCGTGCGGTGCCAGTCGGTGCGGTGCCAGTTGGTGCGGTGCCAGTTGCGGATTTGCCCTTCCCCAGGATGTGTCGGTATACTCGCAAATTGCTTTCGGAGTGACTGGCGATGCAATTTGCATGGTGGGCCAAACGATGCGCATTAAATGTCCACACTGTGAGAACCCCGTAGAAATCGTCGTCGGGGTCACAGATGCCACCGTCAGTACAGTGGCGGCTTTGGATCGGCCGGGTGCCGGCCCGGGGCCTGACCGGGAAATCGAGGTCGTCACCTGTCCTCTCTGTGGGAGCAGTATCTCTGTCTTCGAGTCGGAGTTGACGAAGACCTACCGTGAGCAGGCTCTCAGTTCCATTGGTCGATTTGAACTGGTTGAGCATCTCGGCAGCGGACATTTTGGGGATGTCTGGCAAGCCACTGACACCAAGTTGCAGCGGCAGGTCGCGCTGAAGGTCCCGCGCCAAAGGGATCTGCTCCCTGAAGACCTGGTGTCGTTCTTGCGTGAAGCCAAGGCGGCGGCACAACTAAAGCATCCTAACATTGTTCGTGTCCACGACATTGTCGAAGCGAACGGGTTGGTCTGTATTGTCAGCGAGTTGGTCCGGGGTCCCAATCTGAGCGAGTGGAAGTCGGGAAAGATCTTGACCTGGGTCGACTGCGCCCGGTTGTGTGCGACTCTGGCAAAGGCCGTGCAGCACGCCCACGACGCGGGGATCATCCACCGTGATCTGAAGCCCGCCAACGTGTTGATGGATCTGGAGAATCAACCCCATGTGACTGACTTCGGCCTGGCCAAGCGGGAAGGAGCGGAGATCACGATGACTCTGGCGGGGCAGATCATCGGTACCCCGGCCTATATGTCGCCCGAACAGGCGCGTGGAGATGGCCATAACGCCGATCGGCGGAGTGACGTCTACTCGCTCGGCGTCATTCTCTATGAACTGTTGACCGGTTCGCGACCGTTCAAGGGCACGTCGAAAATGCTGTTGATTCACCAGGTGCTCACCGAAGATCCGCGTCAGCCACGTGCGATCTGCAAATCGATTCCGAAAGATCTCCAGACGGTCTGCCTGAAGGCACTCGAAAAAGACCCGGACCGGCGCTATCAGACCGCGGGTGAACTGGCGGCCGACCTGGATCGGTTTCTGGCGGGGCAGCCCATTCTGGCCCGGCCGATCAACCCAATCGAACGTGGCCTGCGCTGGGTCCGCAGGAATCGAACAGTCGCCGGCTTGATCGGTCTGTTGACATTGTCGTGCTCTGTCGCGTTGGGGGCGCTGATTTTTCCCCGGTCTGCTCCGGTCTTCACGCGAACTGTCCAGATCAGCGCGAATCAGCCGAATGCCCATATTGCCTTCATCCCGTTGGACTCGAAGTCAGGCGAACCTCTGCCCGAACAGATTACTGAACAGACGATGGCCGGCGGCTCTCCTGTGACGTTTCAATTACCTCCCGGCGATTATCTGGTGGTGGCGTATTCAGGCGACGCAGCGACGACTGACGAGTTTCACGAAGTTGTCCGGCATGTGCCGGACATTGATGAGCGGAGCGATCGTTCCAGCTATCGCCACTTACGGCGGAAGACGACAGATTCGGGGAGAGTCATTCTGGGCGATGTCGAGATCTTTAAAACGAGCGACGTGGCTGCCGGGCTGGCACAAATCCCTGAATGCGAGGATTTCGAGATGGGGAGTCTGCGATTGGAAGAAGCGCCGGCTCACCGCAGGTCAGTTCCCGGATTCTATCTGCAGACGACGGAAGTGACGCTGGGGGCCGTGCTGTCGGTCGCCGACTGGGACTTGCCGGAACAATTACTCCCCGACTCAATTCCCGCCGATTTTCCGCTGACGAATGTGCGCTACGATTACGCCGTCGGTTATGCCGAACGCAGGGGACTGCGATTGCCCGATGAAGCCGAGTATGAAGTTGCGGCGACCCATTGTGGAAAACGCGAAACTCCGTGGGGAGGGAATCTCGCGGACATTAACGACTGGAACATCGGTCCGGTGATGCAGTCACCTGACTTTGATGTTGTCCATTTCGACCGCGACGTCTGGGGCCTGTATTCCAATGCCGCGGAATGGACCAGCACCTGGGGAGTCAACTACCCCGAGTACAGCGATCTGACGCCGGCCTTTCCGCCACAGCACATGCGCGTGGTCCGGGGCGGGGCACCCCGGGCGATTTCAGATCCCAGGTTTCCCGATTCTGTTCGCGGACAGCGCGCTGATCAGATTCAACTTTGGCAACGTGGGCCACGGTCCCGGGAATTTGTGGCTGTGGCGGCCCCGTTACCGGGATTAGGGTTTCGCTGTGCGCGCAGCCTCCACCCGAGGCTGCGCGCGAAAGATTTCGGATCGATTCGCACCAGTAAGTAGCCCTCGGCAAGCCGGGCCGTTGAATGTGACCGATTGTCGGGTTACGGACGTTTGGTGTAAATCCGACAGTCGATATCGACGGGTGTCCCATCCGCTTTGTTGGCGCGTACCGTCGTGGTGTGGATGAATGGACGCTGAGCAGGATCGGGTCGCGTCGTGCCGGGGCCAAATTGACCGGGGTTGTCGCTGCGTTCGTAGCCAAATGCGCAGACAGGATTGTTCAGGCGATCGAAAATCACGAAGACTTTCGCATTCGGCGCAATGCGCGGGCCTTTTTGAAATGGATAGGCGTTGATGGTTTGAAATGTGTAGCCTCTTTGTTGGGCCACGGCATCCAGGGTGAAGGTGGCGTTGTCACCGAAAGCTGGAATTCCACGCGCCCCAATTTCGTCATCGTAGCCCATTCGCCTCACCGCGGTCGGTGACAAGGGAGGAGGGGTGCCGGGTGACAGAATACACCAATGTCCCGTGTCAGAGGGGCTGGACCAGGTTCCCGCCGTACAACTGTAGTCCCGGCAAGATAAGGGCAGCGTCGCCGTCACTGCCGTTGAATAGGAAATTGTAATCGTCTTGGGTATCACACCACTGCAGGAGGAGGCGCAATTGTCGCACTCATTTCCGGAGTAGTTGTAGAACGTGGTACCATTGACTGTGGTCGTTCCCATCGACATGGCCGGGCATTCGACTGTCTTCGCAGCGCAAGGTGCCGGCGCAGGGCAGGGAACGATGGCTGGGCACTCGCAGCATTGTTGGCGGGCTCGTTTTCGCCAGCCGGCCTCACTGGATTTGATCGGAATGAATGTCGCGAGAGCGATCAGCCCGAGACAACTGCAGAGAAACCGGCCCATTTGGCAACTCCTTGAATGCGGAATGCGGCAGAGAAGTGACACCGACCCTTAGATTAGATCTGCTGACAGACCAGATGCAAGCACTTTCGATTGACAAGTTGTCGGGGTCAAAGAATCGACCGGATGTCTGAGTTGGCCCGATTCGGCGAGAGCCGTGTGTTCAGCAACGATGATCTGCCACATTGACACAGTACGAAACCCCACCGGGCCTGAACCGGGATCTGTGCAACAGGCCACGGCAGTCACCAGGGCTGTTGCCGGTGGAAGAGGCAGCCAACCCGGAACACGAATTTGCCTGTCTGGCGTAGCTGGCTTCTGGTGAGTCTGTCATCTGCAGTGGTCGCCCCCATACTGGGGCCCTGCCTGCGGGCGAGAATGAGCCACGATTTCGGTAATGGACAGAGCGACTCCTCAGCCTCTATTCCTGCCCCGGACGGATCACAATTGTGCGGCGCCAATTGTTGGGTCGGACCGTTTCCACCGGGGGGCGCAGGTGGCGCGACTGGCCCAGCAGCCAGGCGACGCCAAAGCCGACGACGAAGCCGCCGATGTGGGCCCACCACGCGACCCCTCCCGTGCTTTGCGAGGTGATCGCGAAGGTGCCTTCAAAAAACTGTAGCACAAACCAGATCACCAGAAAGATCGGAGCGGGCACGACCAGTATCTGCATGATGAACACGATCGGCACCAGCGTCATGACTTTCGCGCCGGGATACAGAAACAGGTAGGCCCCCATCACCCCGGCGATCGCGCCACTGGCACCGATCGTGGGCATCGTCGAAGTCGAGTTCAAGGCCAGATGTGCCGCGCTGGCTGCGATGCCACACGATAAGTAGAAGACGAGATACCCGAAATGCCCGAAACGGTCTTCGACGTTGTCTCCAAAGATATGCAGGAACCACAAGTTGCCCAGCATGTGCATCCAACCCCCGTGGAGAAACGTGCAGGTCAGCAGTGTCAGCCAGGGCGAGAAATTCGGCGCCGGCAATTCGCGCTGCGCGATTTCCTGGACGACACCGATGGGGGTCTGGACCAGCACGGGCACGGGGACCGCAATCGGCTGGTCAGGGTGCAGCACCCGGGCGGGAATCATGCCGAAGTCGTCGACCAGTTGGTCCACCTGATCGGTCGTGTCGGCCAGTTGGATCAGAAACACCACTGCGCACACCGCGATCAGGGAGTAGTTGACGAACGGAAACGTTCGAGGCGGGATGTTATCGCGAAGTGGAATCATAGGGTTCTGGTGGACCGCAAGAAGGCCCGTTGGGATGTCGAGATTATAGTCGGTGGCAGGACGGCTGGATATTGGCTCTGGTCTGGTCTCTCGGTTGGACCTCGATTCCCTGGTTTCGAAAGTCGCTGGGCAGACGTGGTGCAACTCACTTCCCGAGTGCCTATGATCTGCCTGTTGTAATCCGTGGCCACTGCAACGGGCCGCCTGTCTGGGGAGTCATTGCCATCAACGATCATCTGGAACCACATCAGTTTCTCGGCTTATTGGCTCTCATGCTGGGAACGGCCCGGGTGCTGGGGATCCTGGCGCAGCGCATCGGTCAGCCTGCCGTCCTGGGTGAATTGCTGGCCGGGGTGCTGCTGGGAACTTCGGTCATCGGTCTCGTCGATTCGCACGTCACTGTGGTGCATCTGTTGTCGGAAGTCGGGGTGGCGATTTTGTTGTTTGAGATCGGACTCGAAACCGATCTGCGGCAATTGCTGAAAGTGGGGGGCGCGGCGACCGCCGTTGCCGTCGCGGGAGTTGTGCTGCCGTTCGGGTTGGGTTATGGCACGTGCCGATTGCTGGGGCTGGACAATCTGGTGTGCATCGTGGCGGCCGCCAGTCTGACAGCGACCAGCGTGGGGATTACGGCTCGCGTGTTGTCGGACCTGGGGCGTTTGCGTGAACCCGAGAGCCAGATCATTCTGGGGGCAGCGGTCATCGACGATGTGGTCGGACTGGTGATCCTGGCGGTCGTGGCGGGACTCGCCGAGGGGCGCGACGTGACGATTCTGGGTATCGCCCGGGAAACCGGGCTGGCCTTCGGCTTTCTGGTGGGCACGATCGTCGTCGGCCGGTGGGTGGTGCCCCGAGTGGCCCAGTTCATCCGCTGGCTGGAACTTCCGGGATCGTCCACAATTCCAGCCATCACGCTGGCGTTTGGTTTGGCGTGGCTGGCGGCGGTGTCCGGGTCGGCAATGATCATCGGTGCCTTCGCGGCGGGCTTACTGTTGCGTGATCTTCCCAACCTGCATGACATTGAACGCGGGGTGGCGCATCTGGGTCACTTTTTTGTGCCTGTGTTTTTTGTGGCGGTTGGCGCAGCAGTCGATGTTCGCGTGTTGAACCCGTTTGATCCCGACAACCACCAGACGCTGATGATCGGCGGTTTGCTGATAATCGTGGCAGTCGTGGGGAAATTTCTAGCAGGCTATGCACCGGTCTGGTTTACTGGAA
>JAFEBR010000346.1 GCA_018242565.1 Planctomycetota bacterium
GAAGACAATAACTTCCCAGCGGCGGGGTGCTCGCAACTCGTACAACAGGCGATGGACGAGCAGGTGGTCGCCATCGTTTTCTGCGAGATCCTTGGTCGGAATGCTCCCCGTGCCGCAGTTCGGACAGGTTGCCTGAAACGCCGCGCCGGTGGCCTCGACAGCGAACGGAAACTGGCAGCTTGGGCAGACCGCGGGGCGGTGTCGGCCCAGCAGGCAGGGGGCCATTGAACCGGTCTCGATCATATACCCCCCGGCGAGAAACGCTCGGAACAATGCGACCAGAATGGCCAGGCTGACTCCCAGGTCAATGATCGTCCGCCACCCGCCCGAGCGGGCCGTGGTCGTCGTCGTTGCTGTGCCAGGATCTGCCATGGTTTGTGTGGAATCGAGAAAACTGCCGCTTGCCGGGATGCTAGGCAACCCGGAACAACGGGGCAATGTTGCTTAATGGGGCGGGAGCACCTCTTCCCTCAATAACTCGTGCCGTGCTGGCTGATGGCGCAAGGATGAGCGATTTTAAAACACCGCCTCCTGATTTCCCGCCTCAGAAGGCGACACTCTCCGATGACCTGTGGACAAGCGGCCAACATGTGCCGAGGTGTTGATTTGAGTTCCAGTCTCAATTGATTGGGACTGTCCGCGGTCCATCAGGGCGAGGCGTCGGGTGGACCGGCGGGCAGGGAATTCGTACCGAAATCGGATCCCCACAGGGGCGGTCGGGATGGGGAATGCCGGCTCAAAAGTCGGCCCAAAATGCCGTTCATAGGGCTTTTTTGGGGCAAACCAGACCGACTTTGGGAGCCTTCGATCAAATTGGACAATTTTCTGAAGTTGCGCTTTATTTTCACCGATGCACCGTTATAATGCCTGTGAAGATTGAGACTTAATCTCAACTTTGTGCGACTCGCGGATGTTGATTCCTGCAGACTCTCTGATGACGAGGGCTCCGTGTCACAAATCCTTCCGATGCAATACTTAACACCGGGTGAAACCGGCTGCGTGCTCGACGTTGATGGCGACCAGAACCTGGTTCGCCGTCTCGGAGAAATGGGCTTGCGAGCTGGTGTCGCTGTACGGATGGTGCAGCCCGGGCGACCCTGCATTGTCGCGTTGGATCACCAGCGGTTCAGTTTTCGTGGCGAAGACGACGCGGTTGTCATGGTCGAGGTCGACCGAAATTGAAGACGCTCGACATGCTCTCTCGGGGAGAGCAGGCTCGAATTTGTGGCGTGCAGGGAGATGACGCCGTCGCGGTCCGCCTGATGGAAATGGGGTTGGTGGAAGGGCAGACGATCGAACATCTGGGTGCGGCACCCTTGGGAGATCCGGTCGAGTATTCTGTCTGTGGTTACCGGCTCTCTTTGCGGCTTTCTGAAGCTCGCCGCGTACAGGTGGAATGACTTCCGTGACTCGTGCTGACTTAGCCCGGCCAGCGCATCGGCTTGTTGTCTGCCGGGAATCGTGCCGGTGTCTGAGTCTGTGAGAAGGGGCTGTGTTTTCCCGTGTCCACCGTTGCTGAGCCCGCATCTCTGTTAACTGTTGCCCTGATCGGGAATCCGAATACCGGCAAGAGCACCTTATTCAATGCCTTATCGGGTTCTCGCGCGCTGACCGGAAACTACCCCGGGGTAACCGTCGAGAAAAAAATCAGCCGCATGACCTGTGGCGACCGGGCCGTGGACCTCATTGATCTGCCTGGCACGTACAGCCTGGCGCCCCGCACACTCGACGAGATGGTCGCAGTCAATGTGC
The DNA here is from genome assembly GCA_018242565.1 of Planctomycetota bacterium. Taxonomy (GTDB): domain Bacteria; phylum Planctomycetota; class Planctomycetia; order Planctomycetales; family Planctomycetaceae; genus JACQFH01. Next base: position 1,753 of record JAFEBR010000346.1, read on the forward strand.
TGCTGGGGAAACAATCGGATGTCCGGGCGCCCGATGTCGTCATCTGCATCGTCGACGCCTCGAATATCGAGCGGAACCTGTATCTGGTCAGCCAGGTCCTCGATATGGCGCTGCCGACGATCGTGGTGCTCAACATGTGCGATGTGGCCGCCGCCCGCGGGATTCAGATCGATGTGCCCGCGTTGTCGAAACGCCTGGGATTGCCGGTGATTAAGACCGAAGCGCACCGCAAACGGGGGCTGGACGAATTGCGATCGACCATCGTTTCCGTCGCGGCGGTGGCGCCCACCCATCACCTCGATCGCCCGCCGATCTTCCCCGCGGCGTTCGCCGCCGAGTGTGAACAGCTGGGTGCGATGCTCACATCGCTGGGGAAACCTCAGACTCCGTATTTTCTGCTCGAACGGCTGTTGCTCGATGTCGGGGGCTACCTCGAAGGGCACTTTGTCGACGGTCAGGCCAGCCAATTGACAGCACATCTGGTCGGCGCTCGTGAGCGACTGGCGGCACAGGGAGTCAAAGTACCGGCCGCCGAGGCCCGCCTGCGTTACGAGTGGATTCGGAACATTCTGGAAGGGGTCTTAACACGTCCCGCGTCGCGCCCGGTCACGGTCAGCGATAAGCTGGACTCGTTTCTGACGCATCGTGTTGCCGGTCTCGTGGTGTTTGCCCTGCTGATGCTGGGGATGTTCCAGGCCATCTACACCGGGGCGAAGCCCTTGATGGAATTGTGCGATGCCGGGAAAGACCGGGTCGGCAATGTCGTGGGGGGCTGGTTACCGGCCGGAATGCTCAACAGCCTCGTGGTCGATGGCATCATTGGCGGGGTGGGCGCGGTGCTCGTGTTTTTGCCGCAGATCACCCTGCTGTTCTTGTTCATGGCGATTCTGGAAGACTGTGGCTACATGGCGCGGGCCGCGTTTCTCGTCGATCGGCTTATGACCCGCCTGGGGTTGTCGGGCAAATCGTTCGTGCCGCTGATGTCGTCTTTCGCCTGTGCCGTGCCCGGAATTCTGGCCACGCGGGTCATCGAGAATCGGCGCGACCGCATGACGACGATTTTGGTGGCCCCCTTAATGAGTTGCTCGGCCCGGCAACCCGTTTATGTGTTGATGGCGACGGCATTCGTGCCCGCGACAACCGTACTGGGGGGCTGGCAACTGCCGACTCTGGTTGTGTTCGGTATGACCTTTCTGGGGGCGCTGGTCGCGGTGCCGATTGCCTGGCTGCTGAAGAAAACCGTCTTCCGAGGTGAGACTCCCCCCTTCGTGATGGAACTGCCCAGCTACAAATGGCCTTCGCCGGGCGTGATTTTCAACCGCGTCTACGAGCAGGCCCGCGAATTTGTCGTGCGAGCCGGCACACTGATTATGGCGACCACCGTCCTGATCTGGGGAGCCGGGTATTTTCCCGGAGACCACAGTCGCGTTGACGAACTCACGGCTCAGATCGAGGCGCTGCAGGCCGATCCGACGAGGGCGGAAGAACACGCCGAGGAAATTGACGACCTGGTCAGTCAGCAAAATCAAATGCGCGGCCAATTGCTCGAGGAAAGCTATCTGGGACGGTTTGGCCATGCGATTGAACCGGCTGTGCGGCCCCTGGGTTGGGACTGGCGCATCGGCGTGGGGGTTATGGCCTCGTTTCCTGCCCGGGAAGTGATCGTAACAACCCTGGGGACCATTTACAGCCTGGGCAGCAGTGTCGAGGCCGATGACCGGAATCTGGTGTCGGCGGTGCAGGCCGCCCGCTGGCCCGACGGTCGGCCGGTGTATAATGTCCCTGTGGCGGTCTCGATCATGGTATTCTTCGCACTCTGTGCACAGTGTGCGTCGACGCTGCTGGTCATTCGCCGTGAAACGAACAGTTGGCGTTGGCCCGTCTTTACGTTTTGCTATATGACGGCTCTGGCGTATCTGGGAGCATTGCTGGCCTATCAAATCGGCCGGCTCTGGTCATAAAGGTGTGGCGATGTCCGCGACCCATTGGCAGGCAATCGTTGTGGTTCTGGCGCTAGGGGCCGCCGCCAGTTATTGGGTCCGGCGCGTGGTGCGGTGGATCCGTCCTGCGAAGAGCGCCGCTGGCAATGACTGCGGTGGCTGCTGCGGGTGCCCTGCGTCGTCGAATTCGGCCCGGCAACCGCAACTCGTGCCACTGGTTGTCATTCCACCGCCGGGGGCGATCCCGTTAAACTCGGCGACAACCCGCCCCGTTTCATCAGTGGCCCCGCCGGCGAATCGACCGTGACCCCCGACTGAAAAAACGACTTGTGACTCTGCTGTAACCGTTCTCCCCGTTTGAGGAGTTCTGACGCGATGTTCTATCTGAATGTCTGGCTGACCGTAAAAGACCCCGCCAACATCGACACCGTGAAAAAGTTGCTGGGCAGCCAGGTTCCCCTGACGCGCGCTGAACCCGGTTGCGTGCGCTTCGAAGTCTATCACTCGGAAGCCGATTCACGCCGCTTTCTGTTGGTCGAGACCTGGCAGGAGAAAAAGGACTGGGAAACGCACCGTTCAGCGAAGGCCTTCACCGAGATCTACGCGCCGCAGGTGCTGCCCTTGGTGGATCGCGAACCACACATTTCCCAGTTGGTCGAATAGCCCAAAGTCGTGGCTCGCTCCGCGATCCAACGTCTCTTCCACCCATCGCCTGCGCCATCCCCCGATCTCCGGCCGGGGAGTTCCACAGATTTGCGCAGATTTACACAGATTAAAAAAAGTGAGTAACTCTGGGCAGTCGAGGCACGCGCTCAAACCCGCCACCGAAGCGGCAGGCTGCGTTTCGTAACTCTCCTGTAGTTCACGCACCGCCGTTTGCCTGCAAGTCCGGAACCCGGCCGTAAAATATCCGCGAAATCCGTGGTTCTCGTCTTCTCTTGTTCGTTGTTCCGAATCGCTCAACCACGAAACATACGCAAAAGATGCCGGTGGAATCATGCCCGGCCATGTTTCCTGACGAGAGACCTGCGCCGAACAGCATGCATCAGAGCCAATGCCTGCGGTCGCAAGCGGTGAACGGCGAATCAACAGGTCGGTGCGGAGGATCCGTGCGATCCTGATGTCGTGAACCCGGTGATCGGCCGGTAAGCAAATTAATCACGCTGGGGCCCCGGGATTCGAGTTCCGGTGAGGATGGTTGTATTCCAGCGCACTGGGAATCAGAATTTCATTCGGCGTGTTCAACGCCATTCAGCGTTCGCGGATGATCCTTTCCAAATTCATTTCCATCTCGGGGCCAGACACGCAGGGGAGAAATCGGCAACATGCCCTCAACGGTCAATGGAATCGGTACGCACTATTACGGACGTAGGAATGAGCGGTCACGACAGGGACGCTGTCGACACTGCCAGCAAAACGGTCAACTCACTTCGTACGACACGCGGTTGTTCGCAGTCGTGTTTTTCATTCCCGTCATACCCCTCGGTCGCAAACGGATCATCGATTACTGTGGCTCGTGTTCGCGGCACTATGTTCTGTCGGCGCGACAATGGGAGGTGAATGGCCAACTGAATATTTCGGACGCCATGTCCCGGTTTCATAACGATCCGTCGCTCGAAACGGCGCTCGGAGCACACGCTCAGATGCTGTCGTTTTTTCAATATGACGAAGCGGCCGGCTTGCGGCGGGAAGCCCTGCAGAAACTGCCGGAAGATGGTGAATTGCGGGCCAGTCTCGCCGAGCAGTTGTTCGCGTTCGACATGCACGACGAAGCGGCCGGGTTATATGCCGAAGCCGTGAAAATGCGGCCCGACCTGCCGGTGGCCCGCGCCGGGCACGCCCGGTATCTGCTGGAACAGGGCAAACTCGATGAGGCCCGGGAGTTGCTCGATTTCATGATGGTTCCCGGCGCGGCGCAGATTTATCCGCTGCAGCCTTTGCTGGTCTTGATCGCCGAATTGCAAAGAACGGGCCGCCATGAGGAAGCTCTGGAACTGGTTCCGCACGTCGTCGAAGAATTGCCGCATCTGAAAGACGATCACTGGTTCCGCAAGATTGTGAAGGCGGCCGAGCGCGGTGCCGGCCGCTCGGAAAGTCTGCTGCCGCAGAAGAGCTTTTCGCTCACTAGTCTGTTGTTTTCGAATTCGCGCGATTACTCATCGAACCTGCGTGGCTGGATTCGTGTGACGGTGGTCGTTGCGCTGCTGGTGCTGCTGGCGGCGGGCTACAACGAGTGGATCCGGCACTCCCGCAAGCTTCACATTTTGAATGCGACGGGCGTGCCGGCCCAGATTCAGATCGATGGAGGGGCCCCGGTCACGATCGACGCCCAAGGAGTCGTCAAGGTAACGGAAGGGGCCCACACGATTCAGATTCGAGGTCCGATCGCAGCCACTGAAAATGTCACAGTCAGCAGCGGCTACTTTGAGCGGTGGTTCAAACGGCCCGTATGGATGCTGAACGTCAATGGCGAGGCCCTTGTCATTGAATCGGTGATTCAATATGCCGTGAATCCGACCCCGACGGTCCCTCAGTTTCACATGGGGGATACGTTTCTGTCATTTGACGATGTGGATTATCTATTCGAAGAAGAACCACCGCAGTCGATCTCTGTGAAACACAACCAGAGCGTGACCAAACGCCACCTGGATGTGGCGGTCGTTCCGGCCGAGGTCGTGATCTCTCGGTTCAAAGACCAGAATGCGTACGGCGCGCTGAAGCTGGCGGAGCGCCTGCTGTCGCGGACGCACGATTCGCAAGTGCTCGACCAGTACGTGACGCTGGCAACGAAAAACAATGCGGCCGACCGGGCCGCGAAATTCCTGGAACCCGGACTGGGGCAGCGTCCCATTGATGTCGACTGGCATCGCCACTATCAGGACGTGAAAGACCGGGCAGCCAGCTTTGGGGCATTGGTGCAGGAATACCAGCAGTTGACCGAGAAAGAACCGGATTCTGCAGCCGCCTGGTATCTGTTAGCCCGTAAGGCGGGCGATGAAACTCAGTGCGAGCGCGCGCTGACTCGGGCGCTGGAACTCGATCCGAAATTTGGCTGGGCCCTGATCATGCGGGGGAATCGTGCACTGCAGCGGCATGATTGGGACGCGGCTTACCGTGACCTCGCTGCCGCGGCGGAAACGGTCGATGCCGATGATCGCTGGAAGACAGGCCCAGCTCTCGTATTGCTCTTGCAGCAGAAAACCGAGGAGTCGTTCGCGGAACTGTCGAAAATTGAAGATACGCCCGCGGTGAAAGGATTCTCCATGCTGTTGCAGGCCTGGGCCGCCCAGCGTCAAAACCACCCGGTCGATCGCCAGAAAGTGATCAATGAAGTGCTGGGGCCCGCCGCCGCGGCGCCTGAAGCGGCCGGAGCCCGCGCGCAACTGGAACTGGCCCTCGCGTATCTTGCCGCTGACTGGAACGCGGTTCGTCAGTTGCAGCAGAACCCCACGCAGCAGGCAACTCCGCTCGCAAAACGCAACGCCATGCTGTTAAACGACCTGGTCCAGAAGGGGGAATTGGCGCGGGTGTTTCCGCATCCCGGTATCGGACTGACCGAGTGGGATGACTTGCTGGCCGTGGCACTGGCCTTTGAGTTATCGGGCAATCATGAGACGGCGACCGCCTGGATGAACCAGGGGATCGAACGTTTGAAATCTGGAGATCACGACGACCGCCGACTGGCAGACCTGCTGGTTGGTCCTGAAGCGCCAGGCATCGCGGCGGCGCGGAGCATCTACACCAACCCGGTCGGTGAACGCTCGTTGGCATTCGCCGCGCTGGCCTGGAAGTTTCCGGCCCAAAGGGATGCGTTTTTGGCCGAGTCACAGCTCTGGCAAATCTTGCCCATTCCTCATTTTTGGGTGGTTGACGCCTATCTGAAGTCCCAGGGACTGGCGGTGCCATGACGCGACTGCAATTCAATGAGCTGGTCGAACGTCTGGAATTCCGGTTTACTGATCGGCCCGGAGCGCTGGCACGCTCGACGGCACTTTGGCTGGCGGGGGGGTATACCGTATTGTTCGCCCCTTTGGCGTTGTTGATCGCCGCCGGCGCCGCATTGCTGGTCGCGGGACTCTGGATCGCCGAGGCGTGGTCGATCTGGCTGGTGCTCGCTGGGGCTGGAGTCATCCTGGGTGGTTTCTGGATGTATCGCGGGCTGATTTGGACCTCCGGTTCGAAAGAACCGGAGGTGGTGGTCCACAGCCACGAAGTACCTGAGTTGCATGCCGAGGTTGAAAACCTGCGGCAGACCATCGGTTGTCGGCGATTTCACCGGATTGTGTTACGGTCGGACCTGAATGCCGGCGTCGTGCCCGAATCGCGGTTCGGTCTGCTGGGAGGCATCCGCAGTGTGCTGCACTTGGGATTGCCGTTGATGGAGGTACTGACGCTTGACGAGTTTCGGGCCGTGCTGGCACATGAATTCGTGCATCATTCCCGGGCGCACGGACGGTTTTCGATCTGGGTCTACCGGGTGCGAAGTCTCTGGGAGCGGACGATGGTCGATTTGACCTCGGGCACCAGCCGGGTGCGTCCCTGGGCGAGTGGGTTTCTGAAGTGGTACTGGCCCCGCATGAATGCCCGGGCGTTTCTGTTGTGTCGCGAACATGAATACCAGGCTGATGAGTTCTCGGCGGCGATGGTCGGTCCCGAGGTGGCCGCGGATGCGCTGTTTCGAATCGATACCTGCGATCATTACGTCCAACAGGCATTCTGGTCTGAGATTGAGCGATTGACGGAACAAGAAGAGCAGCCTCCGACGAATCTGTTGTCGCGGATCATGAACTGCCTCCGCGACCGTGCCGATGCTGAACTGGCGGAGTGGTGTGTAGACGCGACGCGTTATCAACTGACTGACACGGGCGACACGCATCCGGCCTGGGCTGACCGGGTGTCTGCGCTGGGAGTCGATCCGCAGGAATTTGCCCAGGCGGGGTTTCCTGCGCTCCCCGCCCGCAGCGCGGCGCAAGAGATTTTGGGTGACAACCGGGCGGAACTGAC
>JAFEBR010000347.1 GCA_018242565.1 Planctomycetota bacterium
CACTCCATCGGAAAAACAATGTGGACACCTTGGTACGGTTTGCATTTGCATCAGAGCCAACCTGACTGTAGCTGCAAGATTTTGTTCTTGCGAGAAAGCGGCTTGCCCAGTTTCTGCAAATCTCCTCGGCGAATTGAAGGCTGCACGCGTGTCACGCGTAGTGAAAGCTTGTGCGATCCTGTCATTCTGTTTGAGAACGCGCCGTCTGATTCGCAAGCAGCAAATCGAGGGACTTCGTTGTCGGTGCAATACCACGCGGTTGGCGGGAGACCGGCGCCGAACAGATGGCAAGGCCAGCGCCGAACGTGTTGGTAGATCTCCACCTAACTGATCGGCGAGATCGGCTCCGAATTTGTGCTGCGAAGTTTCACCGCAGGTCCTGTGGCCAGGTTTCGAAGACCTGGTTGGTCTCAGAATCCCAGATTGCCAACCGGGCGGTTTGGCCGTGGCGGACCAGAAACCGCGGTGTGTGCGGAATGGCCGCGAGTCGAGTCCAGAGATTGCACTGGGGCACGGTCACCTCCCGAGCAGGCTGGCCCCCGGCCGCTTTCCATAAGTTAATGCTCTCTTTTGAATGCGGAATCACGCCGCACGAGACGGTCCCCGATCCGTCGGCCAGAAAGGCCGCCAGTCGTCCCGGAACGGTGGCCATGGTCTCGCGACTGGTGGGATTCAGTATGAACGAAGAATTGCCGTCACTGACCAGCAATAGGTCGCCGCCGGGGGAATACTGCACCAAGTCCACACCCGGAACTTGAAAGGCCTGTGGTGCCGTCTGCGCTGCCAGACGCAGGTCGGCTTGCTGGCGGTCGGCTGGCAACTCCCAGAACCGGACCTGCGCTTTCTCTCTGGTCCGGTTATCAAACACCGCCGTCCCGGTTGCGAGCCGGCGCCCGTCTGGCGAAAAACTCAAACTGGTCACCAGGGCCGAAGGGTGATTCAACACGCCCCAGTCGTAGGGTTGCAGCGTTTCGAGATTCCACAAGGTCGCCTCGGCATCACGGCCGCAGGTGGCCAGTAACTGGCTGTCGGGTGAAAACCGTACGCAGGCGAAAAACAGCTTGTGCCGTTCCCGGACACCCAGCAAATGGTGCGACGGGAAATCCCACACCTGCAGAATGCCCCCTTCTTCCGACATGGCCCGACGCGTCTCATTCCAGCGGAAGAGCTTGCCCCCGATGGCCAGTCGCTGACCGTCGGGCGAGATATCGAAGTCGTACATGGTCACTTCTTCGAGCAGCGGATAGACCTTGGGGTTGTTCCAGCCTTGGGCCTTTTCCCAGATCATGACGCCGAAGCGGGTGTCGCCGGTGGCGATCACCGTGCCTTCGGGATTCGTCCAGATCCGCACGACCGAATCGAATGCAAATTCCAACAGTTTCCCCTGGGCCTGCGACGCCGTTTTGGCCCCGGCGAGTTCCCAGATCCGCACCAGGCCCGATTCATCGAGCGAGGCCAGTTTGGTTCCGGCGGGGCTGGCCGCGAGGGCGGTGATCTGATTGCGATGGCCCGTCAGTTCGGCGACCAGTTGTCCCTCGGGAACACTCCAGATACGAATCACCCGATCGGGACCGGCCGTGGCGAAATGGTCACCTGGTCCGATGAATGTCGCCGCCGAGATCGCACCCCGTTCGCGCACAAGCGTTTTAACGACTTCACGGGTTTCCAGGTCGACGAGACGAATCTCGGCCAGCGCCGCGGCGGTGGCCAGGCCCGGATTACGAATTCCCTGACCGAGGGCCAGCAGGTATTTTCCATTGGCGGAAACTGCCAGGGCATTCGAATGCCGCTCGAACAGGTCGGGATACTCAGCCTCGATCGTGTCTGACGACAGGTTCCAGAACTGAATTTGGCCCGGTCCATGCTGGTTGTTTGGAAAGAATGCCCCCGTGCCGAGTGCGAGAACCGTGTCGCTGGCGACGAAGGCCAGATCATGGATGAGCGAACCGTCGGCACTCGACCGCTCGGCCACTCGTTGACCGGTCGCCGTGTCCCACACCCGCACGACCGAGCCGGTGCGGTCGTCGTGCCACGTGGTCGTGGCCAGATGAGTCCCACCTGGCGAAAACTGCATCTTGCGGACACGGGCGTCGTGCCCCAGTGCGTGCGACAGCGTCCCCTTGGAAGAAAAGACGAGTACCCAGCCCGAGAACCCGGTGGTGGCCACAAATCGGCCGTCCGTCGACGTGGCAATCAGGGCCGCAGCATCCCGATCATCGCTGTAGGTTGTGACAGCCGTTTTCTCGGGGAGGCTCCAGCGCGTGGCCTTTTTCTCATCTCCTTCCGCGGTCAGCAGCGTTTCGTCGTCGCCGCCAAAGGCGATGCTGAATGCCGGTCGATCGAAATCCGGAAACAGTTTCCGATTGGGATGCCCATCAATCAGAATAGAACGCACGGCCTGCAGATCGATCGCCTGGGCCCGAAAAGTCGCGGCATCGGCGTTTTCTCCCAACTCGATCAGCAACCGGCGGGCTTCATTGTTCTGGCGGGCGCGAATGGCCAGGCTGGTTTGCAGCGACGTGAGTCGGTGACGTTCCGCGTCAGTCAACGCGACCGCCTGGTAGCCCGCGATCACACGACTCTCTTCGTAGACTTCGGGGCGTTCCAGAAACCGGTCGTGTTTAAGCCAGTTCCGCAGAGTGTTAATGGCTTCCAGATACTTCATGGGCACGGGTGTATCGAACCGGCCGGTTTCCAGGCATTCCCGTCCGAAATTCAGGAACTGTTCGGTGAATTCGGGTTCGGGGACGGTTTCCGCCAGCGCATACAGCATCTGATCATAGGCCGGCATGAACGTGAAATTCCCTCGCAGCGCTTGATCGAACCAGAACCGTGTCGCTTCGCGCATCCGCACTTCCGGCCACCCGCATTTCCAGCCCTCGTCTTCTGCTAACGCAATGCTGTCGCTGTGATTCATCGCGTCGAGTTGCAGCGCCTCACGACGGCGTTTCTCCGCGACGATGGCAAACGCGGCTTCGGGAATGAGAGGGTCGATCTTCCACGCATCGAGGTAATAGGCAATCGCCGACCAGGAATGCCGGTAACGCACGTGATTGGCCTGCATCGGAGTGACGAACGGTTTCTGCTGGGGGCCCGTGCCACGAAATACGGGAGAATTCAAATCGGTCCCCAGAGCCAGTCCGGTATACATGCGGGCGAAGCACATCGCTCGCAGATACGGATCGAACTGCGGCAGGTCAGAAATCGCCGCCAGGAAATCCACGGCCGATGCGGGCGCCGGCCACGGGACGGATCGCAGGCACTCCAGCAGCAGAAAGCGACGGACGAGTGTTGTTGGTTCGTGGCCGTAGATGCCGTGTTTATCCAACTCGCTGACCTGATCCGGAAAGGCTCTGATGAGTCGTGCCCAATGCTGACGACGCGCCAATGGCAGTGTGGTCCGCAGGATGAACGGCAGCGGATATTGACTGCCGAGAAAGCGCTCGACCGCCTGTCCCATCACGATTTCTGAGTTGTTCCAATTGAATTTCGCCTGGAGCACGGCACACAGAAAGGTCACCAGGGGATCGTCGCACCCGGCCTGCAACAGCTTGGTTCCGGATTGGGCGATGTCAGCCAGTTGCATGTTCGACAGGCCGTCGTCTGCGAAGGCCAATGCGCCGGTGCCGAGAAACGTGAGTGCCCCCGCGTCCCACTGCGCCGCTTTCTTGCCGTACTTGTCGTAGTGCTCCAAATACTGCTGTTTGAGCCATTCCCCTTCGCTGAGTGGCTCTCGCTCCGGGGTCGGCGGTTTTTGTGAGGGCAAGGGGGACCGCGGATGCTCGGCGAACAATTGCTGAACCAGCGCGAGCACTTCGGGATCGCAATCGTGGCTGTCGGGAAGTGTAAACGGCGGAAGGTTGATGGGCGGTTCGGGTGGCTTGGGGGCCAGGGCCGTGTGCTGTGCCACCGGCACCTCGGCGACGTGAGGCACGGCCGCTGGCGTCACGTGCTGTTCTTTCGGAGCGTTTCCTGCAGCCTGAGGCACGCGCGAGGCGAATTGCAGATAAACGAGACCGGCAACCACACCACTGATCAAGGTGAACCCGATCACCGAAACGACCATTTGCGACCGATTCGCCATCATGTGACTCCTCGTGGCTGAGGCACGGGCTCTCAAGACCGCCGCCTGCAAGTGCTGTGTGTTCGGACCCGAATTCACCAACTCTGAAGTCTGAATCTGTCGCGACGGCGCTGCTCACCGCGTGTCCGCCCGGTTTCGGCCCGATCACTGGCCGTCCTGTATCAGTCTATCGCGTGGCCAAGAGCGGGTAAACAAAATTCGCTCGCCGCGTAATGCGCTTCATCCCCGTAGTGCGGGCTTGAGCCCGCATGAATCCTTACCTGGAACCGCCCGATCTCGCCCAACTGTCCCCCAAAGCGGGGACTGATTCGACGTCACCACACCGCTTGGCCATTACCATCCGTACCACGTCCGCGGCCAACCGACACCGGCGATTCGTTGTGCAATCCATGTGCACAAGCGTTCGTTCGCTCTCGCTTACTTGCCGGAAATCTGCGTGAAGGCCAGCGGGGGCTCGCCTCGTTTATTCCCCAGGATGGAAAACGTGAAGCCCCCTTCCGGGCGGGACTGCAATGTGCCCACCAGGGCTCCGCTTCCGCCACCCAGAAACAAGGTGTTGCCCTTCTGGCCGTAGTGCCCGGCGATCACGTGCGAGCCTCCGTCGGGAAACGTGGCTTTCCAGACGAATTCATCGTTTTTGCGAATTTCCAGGTCGACCGTGGCGAATTTCCCCTGCTGGGCTCGCCAACTGCCGATTTCCAGTTGCACGGGGGGCGAATCTGCACTCGGCCGGTTGGAAACGTCGGCCACAGCCGTGTCGGCATCCGCCGTTTGAGTCGGTGCCTTGCCTTCGTCGATTTCGTCTTCCTTCAGGCAGCCCTGGGCCAGTCCCAGCATCTGCGAAAACAGCGGGTTGCCGGGAAACGCCTTGACTACGTTTTCCCATTGCTTCACGGCGGCTTTTGAGTGCCGGCAAGTCATGTAATGGTAGGCCCGCAGAAACGCCGCAGCCCCCGATTCGGGATGTTTCTGATGATACGCTTCCAGTTTCTTGAGCTGTTGATTGAACTCCGCGGTGTCGCCATAGAGACCGCTTTGAGTGGTCCAGTTCCATCCCGGAGAGATGGACAACACCGCATACAGCGTTGCCGCGGCTCCCTGATAGTCCTCGCGGGCGAACTGCACCAGGGCCCGAAACTGATGCAGCCCCGGGTCATCCGGCATGGCCTCGATCGCTGCCTCCGACAATTTCAGCGCGTCGTCGTAACGGCCGGCCTGAAACGCCTCGGTGGCGGCATCGAGCGCTTTCAAGCTGGCCCGCACCTCGGGTGAACGCGTGCGATATTCCAGAATCTGGTCGTACGTTTCTCCTGCCTTTTCCGGGCTCTCGTTGTTGTCGGGTTGCTCGGACCGGGCCGTGCTGGTGCTGGGTGGCTCGTCGTCGGCGATATAGCCCAGCGGGCGCGAGTAATCGAGAAACTCGGGGACCGGTGTTTTCGGAACCACGTAATACGGGTTCTCGTAGATGCCGTAGCCCGACGAGAAGTACATGGGACCGAGTATCCAGCGGGCAATGGCCCAGTGTCCTTCCGGACCAACCCAGCGGGCCCAGCCGAATTGACCGCCTCCCCAGTACCCGCGCAACCAATAACCGTTGTAGTTGGCGTGATACGGAGCGTCGTACTTCTTGCCACTCGATAAAGTGGGAGCCGACTGCAGCGGCGCCAGCGAAATCCGCGTCGACGTATTACTGCTCGAGCCGACGAAGACCTTGCTGCGATCCATCGTGGTCACCGTGCGGTTCAGATCATTCCAGGTACTCGAGGCACCTCCCCCGCTGCTGTGGTGCGACGCACCCCAACCCCCGCGGAAGGCACTGCGCCCACCCCATCCGCCTCCACCCCAGCCCCAACCCCAACCCCAGCCGGGGCGACCTGCGGGCGGTCGATAGCCCGACATCCCCGGACGTCCCGCCATCGCGAAGCCAATCCACTGGGCGTACAGCCAACTGGAAGTCAGCACACTGGCGCAGCCCAACAGGGCAATGAGTAACAGACGAAACTTACGTGTGCCGATGCCAGGCATATGACGATCCAGAGGGAAGCTGCAGAAGTAGAATCAGCCGAGCGGTTATTCGGCCGGGGGAGGGGGTTGTCGTCGAGCCAGCAGCGGCCCGCGGTCAGGGACGACCGTGCCCCCTTCGACGCGATCTCGCATTTCCCACGAGAGGGTGTTGCCGTTGACGTGTCGCAAGACGGACGTCCCGGCGAAACTCTTGCCGAGGTGCGTGACGCCGCGGGTTTTCAGAATCCAGTGGTCTGTGCCATGCGTCCACAGGGCTTCACTGTAACCGCCGTCCGAATCAAAGGTCCACGATTTGATCTGACGCGTCAGTGGATCCCAGCCGATACGAATGTTGCCGCTCACCGAGGGAAAACCGGGGGTGCGAATCTTGAAGTCTTGCAGCAGGTAGTTCTTGTCGGCGCTCCAGCGGCAGGTGGTGGCGATCAAGACTTCATCGTCTTCTTCGAGCCACTCGCCCACCATCCATTCCAATTCGAGCAGGCGCTCGTGGTGCGTCTTGCCTTCGTGGTCGAGAGGAAAGTTCCGAGTTCGATCCAGCAGCCATTCGCCGTCGGTCTTCACATAGACGGCGACGTAATGGGTGGTGTCGAGCGGAGCTTCGGGGCCAGGATTGAATTGCAGTTCACCCTCTTCAATCGCCACGTCGGCGGTGACAAACTGCACCGACTTGGGTTTCAGTTTGATTTCCGATTCGGGGGCCGAGTCCATCAGCGTGGCGAAGTGCTGCACGATGTCGTCGTGGCCCATCTTTTTGGTGCCATTGACTGTGACCAGCGTGGCGTTCGGATGGTAGAGGTTGGCTAGTCCTTCGAGGTCGCGCTTATTGAACGCGTCAGCGAACCGCTGCGTCGCGGCTTTGACGGCCGCTTCTTGTTGCGGATCTTGTTCCACGCGTGCGGGAGGCGTTTTTACGGCCGCCGGTTTCGCGGTCGGCGACTTCTCGATCGCAGGTTTTTGGGCAGCAGGCTTGCCCGTTGCCGGTTTTTCCGTTGCCGGTTTTCCGGTCGCAGGCTTGGTGGCCGGGGTGTCTGACTTCGTCGCGGGGGCACTTGGCGTCGCGGCGGGTTTGGGCTTTTGCGTGTCTTTGTCCGCGGCGAAAACGGCGAGACCTAGGGTAACGCTGCTCGCCAGACCACAGACGCCGCCAATCCACCAGACTCGTTTTCTTTGCATAAACAGCCTCTTTTTCTCAGCCAGCCCGCGGTTGTCAGATCGAGGGATTCATTTGCGAGTGAAGGGGCAAGTTTCCCAGATTCCACAACGCACGGCAAGCAGCCGAATTGTCAGATGGAAACGGGCAGACGGACGCAGCGATCCTTGCTGATGGGAAGGCTTCACGACTGGCTCGGGAGTTCGTACGCATCGGTGGTGGTTGATTTTAGACCGGGGCAGGGCGAGAGGCTGACTTCGCCTGGGGTTCGTGTGCCGAGGAGAATTACGCAGATCGGACAGCTTGCGTACCCGAGGTGGTACCCGCTGATCAGGGATTTCCGGGACTGAATTGTCGACTCGGGGAGTTTGGAGTGGCTGACGGCAGGCGGAAAAGTCGTATGCAGATTGCCTAGATTTCAACCGTTCAAGTCGCTACGACCGGTGGCCGATGACTGTTGAGTATGACTGCGAATGTGAAACAAGAACCCCTGCGCTTGGGTTTTCTGACCGCGATTGAGATTCCGGAAAAGGGATTCGTCGGTGGCCTGCTGGTGACCAACCACAACGGACGCCCCCTGGAGTTTCAGTGTACTGTGCCGATCAAGCCCAATCCGACCCAGGAAATTCTGTACGGACCGACCTTGTCCCCCTTCATATTGGGGGAGTTGATCGGGACGACGCTGGTCGAACGGGCGGGAGTGAAGCCTCAATTGATTCTGACCGACCAGGCGCAGATCCTGGAACTGCGGAACCATATCGATCGACCCGTGGCCCTTGTGGAAGCCGGGGCCCAGGAGAATGCGTCGAGCACCCCGGGGGCGCGGAAGGCCATTCGACTCGGGCGTCAGGTCATTCAATTTCATCCGGCGCACGACACCGACTCGGCGACCGTGACGCGTGATTCGCAGCAGGTTCCGGTCGACGCCGACCTGCAGGAACCGTTCGAACGGGTCCGCGAAGCCCTGCAGGAAACCATGAAGAGTGGTGCCCTCAGATAACACACGCCGCCCGAGGCCCAGGGACGGGTCGATGGCGCGGACCAGGCGGGGGAACAGCAGACAACCTGGATAATCACACGCGAACGGAACTCATGGACGAACTGACGCCTCTCCCGTCAGCACCGGCGACTGCCGGGCTGACGACCGATTCTTTCGACGAGCAACGCCAGGCGGAACTCCGGGCGGCCGCTGAGGCCCTGCGCGCCCAGGTCGAAATCTACAGTTCCGGCATGAACGTGGCGCTGAACCGGTTTCCCAAGCTGCGCACCGTCGAGGTTCCGGTCGGGGTTCCCGAAGTTCCGCTGGTGAAATGGCGCCCGACGTGGCCGCGTGTGAAGACAGTCACGCTGACCTTTCCGGCGGGGTTTGACTTCCTGCCCCCGCCGCCACCACCCAAAAAGGAAGAGTCCGGGGCTGCGGCCGAGTTGATTCCGGTGAAACCGCCGGCCGCGCCGGCACCGGTGGACGGTACGGCCCCTCCCAAAAAAGCGACCCGCATCAAGCCCCCAGCCGACGCGATTTCCATTGAAGATCGGCTGTTCTACCTGCTGCAGCCGCCGCTGGAAAGCTGGCTCAAAGGGCAGGAACTCATCATGCCGTTCGAGCCCTTCCCCTACCAATACGAGGGGATCGCCTGGCTCTTCTCGCAAAAGGCCGCCTTGCTCGCCGACGAGATGGGACTGGGCAAGACCATGCAGACGATCACGGCCATTCGCCTGCTGCTGCGCGCCGGGCAGGCCCGGCGGATTCTGTTGGTCTGTCCCAAGCCGCTGATTCCCAACTGGCAGCGCGAGTTCAAAACCTGGGCCGAGGAAATTCCGGTCGTGACCATCGAAGGCGACGGCGCCCGTCGGCAAATGCTGTGGACGATGCCGGGCGTCACGGTGCTGCTGGCCAATTACGAACTGCTGGTTCGCGATATGGAGGCGTTTGGGGAACAGGCTCCGCAGTTCGACCTGGCGATTCTCGATGAGGCCCAGCGGATCAAGAATCGCGATTCGCGGACCGCTTCGACGGCCCGAGCCATTCCGCGCAAACGCACCTGGGCGCTGACGGGCACTCCAATCGAGAACCGTCCCGAAGAACTGGCGTCGCTGTATGAATTCATGGAAGTCATTCCGCCCCATGCGTCGCCGGATGTGCGGCAACTGAGCCAACTCGCCAAAACGTTCATTCTGCGTCGCACCAAAGACCTGGTGATGAAAGACATGCCTCCGCGGTTGGACCGCGATGAGTTTCTCGACCTTTCTCCCGCGCAGCGACTCGCGTACGACGCGGCCGAGAAAGAAGGGGTCGTGCAATTGAACGAATTAGGCGAATCGATCTCGATTCAGCACGTGTTTGAACTGGTGCTGCGGTTGAAGCAGATCGCCAATTTCGACCCGCTGACAGGCGAGAGTTCCAAGCTCGAACGCGTCGAAGCCGACATGGAAGAAATCGCCGAGTGTGGCGGCAAGGCCATCTTGTTCAGTCAGTGGACGGGCACGATCGACTGGCTGCAGGAAAAACTCGCCCGGTTCAGTCCGCTGGTGTATCACGGAAAAATCCCGACTCCCAAGCGCGAACCGATTTTGAAGAAGTTCAAGGAAGATCCCAAGGCGAGTCTGCTGATGATGAGTTACGCGACCGGCGCCGTAGGGCTCAACCTGCAGTTTGCCGGCTATGTGTTCCTGTACGATCGCTGGTGGAATCCGGCGATTGAAGATCAGGCCATCAATCGCGCCCACCGCATCGGCCAGAAGAGCAAGGTCATTGTCACGAAGTTCATCTCCAAAGATACGATTGAAGAAAAAATCAATCGTGTGCTCGATGAAAAGCGGCGGTTGTTTGCCGCCGTGCTGGGTGAAGGGGAAGAAACCAACGTCTCGCTCAGTATGAACGCTTCAGAGATCTTCGGACTGTTCGACTTGAAAGCCCGCAATGGCAAGGGGACGAAGTCGATCAAGCCGCAGGCCCCGGCGGCCTGAGCCAGGACCGCGAGTTCACGGCTGGCTGTGCACCTCAGCTGGTGCCATCAACCGCTGCCAGCGAGATCGAACAGTTTCCCGAAGCGTTCGATGACGCGACATTTCAGCGGGGCAAACGGCGGCTGATCAAACTGGCCCGACTGCACGAGTTCAAACGCGGCCACGCGTGCTTCCTGCAGCAGCGCCTCGTCGCGGGCCAGGTCGGCGACCAGCAGCGGCAACTCGCCATGCTGCCGTGTCCCTAGAATGTCACCCGGGCCACGCAACCGAAAATCCGCCTCGGCGACTTCAAACCCCCCGGGGTGCTTTTCCAGAGTCAGCAGTCGCTCGGTCGCCGTGGGATCCTGCGAATCGGCAAACAGAAAGCAGTAGCCCTGAAAACTGCCGCGGCCGATGCGGCCTCGTAACTGGTGGAGTTGCGACAGTCCAAAGCTCTCGGCACCCAGAATGATCATCAGCGTGGCGTTCGGGACGTCGACGCCCACTTCGACGACCGTCGTAGCGACCAGAACCTGAATTTTTCCCGAGCGAAAATCGTCCATGGCCGCCCCCTTCAGTTCGGCAGGCATCTGGCCGTGGGCCAGTCCGACCTGCAGTCCCTGCAGTTCCTGCTCCGCCAGGCGGCGGTAGACCTGCTCGGCCCCGGTGCCTTCAGAATCGTCGCCGGTTTCCGTCGACGCGCCGACCCGTGGGCAGATCACGTAAGCCTGGCGCCCCGCCGCCACCTTTTGTTTGAGAAAGTCCCACACCTTCTGGCGTGCCGGCCCGGCGGGAACGCGTGTCGTGACGACTTTCTGCCGGCCTGGGGGGAGGTCGGTCATGGTCGAGAGATCGAGATCGCCGAACTGCGTCAGACACAGACTGCGCGGAATCGGGGTGGCCGTCATTACCAGGGTGTGTGGGGTGAGGGCCCAGGCCGAGAATCTTGCGCGCTGCATCACGCCAAACTTGTGCTGTTCGTCGATGATCACCAGCCCCAGGCGGGCAAACGTCACATCGTCCTGGATGACGGCCTGTGTGCCGATGATCAACTGCATTTCGCCCGAGCCGATCTGCGCCAGCGCGGCCCGGCGTTCACTGGCGGTCAGTTGTCCTGTCAGCAGGGTGCGTGTTACCCGGCTTTGCGAAAGCAGGCGGTCGACTGTCCGCCAGTGCTGGCTCGCCAGGACCTCGGTGGGGGCCATCAGGACGGTTTGATATCCCGCCGCGACCGCCACCAGCATGGCATACACGGCCACGGCGGTTTTGCCTGCGCCGACATCGGCCTGCAGCAGGCGGTGCATGGCGATCGTGGAGTCGAGATCGCGGCAGATTTCGGTAACGGCCTTGTTCTGGCCGGCGGTCAGTTGGTAGGGGAGCAGTCGGCGGATCCGCGAATCGATCTTGGCGGTCACGGGCAAACGGGCGGCTGATCCCAGTTTCTGCCAGGTCCGCCGCCGCATCGCCAGGCCCAGTTGCAGTTCCAGCAGATCCTGTAGAATAAGTCGGCGGCGGCCGGCATCGTACTGTTCGCGGTTCGTGGGCAGGTGAACGCCGCGCAGCGCCTCACCAATCTGGGGAACTTTCAGTTCCCCGCGCCACGGTTCGGGCAATTCGTCGGCCAATAACCCGGCACAGTCTTCGACGGTCGTCCGCATGATGCGGCGCATCTCGTGCATGTGCAGGCCTTCGGTCAGACTGTAGATCGGCAGCATGCCGCCATGCGCGTCGCGGTCGTCGGCATTCAGCCATTGCACTCGCGGATTCGACAACTCCCAGCGACCGGCGTGTCGTTTGGGTTTGCCTGAAAACAACACGTACTCTTCATCGCGAAATTTCTGCAGCATCCACGGTTGATTGAACCAGACGCCGCGCAGAAACTGCCCGTCGCAATCGAGCAGGACGCCACAGAGCGACTTGCCATCCTTGAGTTGTCGGCCATCGCGATCGACGACCCGGCCCCGGACGGTCGCCAGTTTTCCCTCGGCCAGTTCCGAAAGCGGGGTGACCTGTGTCAGGTCGAGGACGTCGCGCGGCAGAAAGTACAACAGGTCCTGCACGGTCTGCAGGCCGAGGCGTTCGAGCAGTGCGGCACGATTCGGGCCAACGCCACGCACGAATTGTACGGAAGTCTGTAGGGTGAGGTCCGCCATGATCCGCTTTGCGGCGCCGGGCCGGCGCAAAAAGAAAACGTCCTGAGCTCACAACTCAGGACGTTTCCGGTTTTACCACGAGTGGAGCTGCGGGCCAACGCTCACCACCCGATGGTGAGCACTCCAGCATGCAGTTGACGTGCCAGAAATTTCTGAAAACCGAAGGCGAGTCGCTTGTCTATATCTGGTAATGGTTTGTGGCGTATTTGGCTTTCGCCTCGTTTTAGCCGGGCTTGTTTCCGGCCTGTTGCAGATTTGCTCACTGTTTCATTCGGCTGAAGCAAATCTATGCTCTTGGGCCAATTGGCCGGACTTGCGGGGGCGGCAACCGAAGCTCTCCACCGCTTTGCGGCCGGTCGTCAGGCTCGTTTGCCCCTAATTCATGTCGCTGTCGCCGTCGGTTTTCTTTTTCTTAGGCGTCGACTTGGCTTTGTCCCCTTTTTTGCTGTCCTTTTTGCTGTCGCCCCCCTCGCCACCGCCCAGCACATTGAACGGGTCGGCGGAGTTCGTTTTGGCATTTTCACCCCCGTCTTCGGTGGGTTTGTCGCCGCCGCGATCGGCCTTGGTGGGAGTTTTCTTGGCCGTCTTGGCTTTGGATTTGGGGGCTTTCTTGTCACCGCTGGCAAATGCGTCGTTCGCCGAGAGAGGCTTATCGAGCGTTACGGAAATTGAATTCGGATGGAATTTTCCAGCCTTCGTGACCCCTTCGACTTCGACGGTCGAGCCCACGACGGCATGCTCGGGTTCGGTCGATTCGAATGTGACCGCAGGCGATTCACCCTCAAACGCGATCTGGTAGTGGGTCCCTTCGGCTTCCACCGTGATGCCGTTGTCATCGGCGTCGATCACGGCCCCGGCGATTTTGTAGACATCCGGATTCACGGGGTCCGCTTCCATCGCATCCCCCGGTCCTTTGCCTCCCAGGAAGATCTTGAATTTCTTGGCCGACAGATAATTGTTCGCCGGATTTCGCAGGACATTGTCGGCCGACACGAACATCGCGCCATGGCGGAAGTACGAGACGTCACCCACGCCGTGGACGACGAAGTTAGTTTTCGTCGTGACTTGCACGTCGTATTTTTCACCATCGCCATCTTCGATCGTGATCTGGGCGGTCTTTCCCTTCTTTTCAACCTTGGCAATCGTGCCGGTCTTCTTTTCTTCGGCCGTCCCTTTTTTGGCTTTGTTTCCCTGGGCGGACGCCGTGCCGGTCAAAATCAGACCCGACAGCAACACGGCGCAACAGACGAAGGCTGACGCGGCCCCAGTACGCCCCAGAACTGAAAATCGCGGCATGCTCACGACTCCTCAGAGAATAGAAACGCGTCCAGGTAACGGCGCACCAAGCAATTCCGCAATTTGATCCTGGTTATTCAAAATCATATCGTTGTGAAAATGTCCCGCCAAGCGGGGAACCGCGAAAACTGCGGGCTCACTCCACTCACACAGTTTCCTGTCGACGACAGCGTGTGTCACTCACTCGCAGCCTCTGCAGCCAGCCCCTACAATTTCGCTCGCGCATGTCCCTTACCCAGGCAGGTATCTATGGCCGACGAGGAAAGTGAATTTCACCGTGGATTGGGGCTGTTTGACGCCACGATGGTTGTCGTCGGCGGGATGATCGGCTCGGGCATTTTTGTCGTGTCGGCTGAGATGAGCCGGCAGATCGGCAGCCCCGGCTGGTTGCTAGTGGCCTGGCTGGTCACCGGGGTGCTGACCGTCGCGGCGGCGTTGTCGTATGGCGAATTGGCCGGCATGATGCCCCAGGCTGGTGGACAATATGTTTTTCTGCGCGAGGCCTATTCGCCGCTGTTTGCTTTCCTCTATGGCTGGACCTTTCTGCTGGTGATTCAAACCGGCACGATTGCCGCAGTCGCCGTCGCGTTCGCGAAATTTGCCGGGCTCGTGTTTCCCGCCATCGATCCGAATGTCTACCTGATCGAACCGATCCATCTCGCCGGCGGCTATGCCATCTCACTTTCTCGCGCGCAATTCGTGGCGATTCTGTTGATTGCCCTGTTGACCGCCACCAACATGCGGGGGTTGCATTGGGGAAAGCTGGTCCAAAACGTCTTTACCGTCGCAAAAATCGGCGCACTGCTGGCGTTGATCGTGCTGGGGCTGACGTATGGCTGGAACTCAGAGGTGGTCAGCGACAACTGGTCGCACTTCTGGACTGTGCAACCCGATCAGGATGTCGTTCCCGGATTGAATGCTCTGACTTCGTGGGGATTGCTGGCGGCCTTGTGTGTGGCCCAGACCGGTTCGTTGTTTTCAGCCGACTCGTGGCACAGCGCGGCGACCATCGCGCCGGAAATTCGCGATCCGCGGCGTAATGTGCCGTTGTCGCTGGGATTGGGGACGGGCCTCGTCATCGTATTGTACATGCTGGCCAACGTGGCGTATCTTGTGACTCTGCCGCTGGCGGGAATTCAGCACGCCCGCGACGATCGGGTGGGGACCGCCGCGATTGAAGCGATGTTTCCCGGGGCCGGCGTGATCGTCATGGCGATTGCCATCATGGTCTCGACGTTTGGCTGCAACAACGGACTGATTCTCGTGGGGGCCCGCGCCGCGTACGCCATGGCCCGCGACCGGTTGTTCTTCTCGTCTGTGGGGAAACTCAACGCCGCGAAAGTTCCCGCCAACGGCCTGTGGTTGCAGGGCATCTGGGCGTCGTTTCTCGTGTTGCCGCGAACGATCAAGGCCGACGGCACCTATGGGAACCTATATGGCGATTTACTCGACTACGTCATTTCCGCCGCATTGCTGTTCTATATTTTGACCGTGATCGGCATCTTTCGGTTGCGGGTGACGCGACCGGATATTCCGCGCCCCTACCGGGCGTTTGGTTATCCCGTGGTCCCCGCCCTGTATGTCGCCGGTGCGTCGGCCATTCTGGGAATCCTGTTTATGTATCGGCGTGACACGACCTGGCCCGGGCTGGTGATCGTGCTGCTGGGTTTGCCCATGTACCTGTGGTTGAAGAAGAACCGGGGTGCAGCCGATCCACCTCGCTCGACTGACTGAAATCGGCTGCTTTGCGCAAAAAGGCGCGAACCGGTTGCGGATCGTCCGTGTCCCGCTTTCGACTTTTTCCCAAGGGAGCCCGCGGCATGCCGTCCGACTCGTCTTTTCTTTGCGACGCCTTTCCGCGTTCAAACCGTTACCATCCTGATTGGATCCGGGCCAGCCTGGGTGGCGGGGCCCATCCGCTGTGGCTGACCGAATGGTTGACCCAGGCGCTCGACCTGCGTCCGGGGATGAAAGTGCTGGATCTGGGCTGCGGTCGGGCCGCCTCATCCGTGTTTCTGCACCAGGAATTCGGCGTGCACGTCTGGGCCGTCGATCTCTGGTACAGCGCCACTGAAAACGCCAGGCGGGTGGCCGATGCCGGGGCCAGCCAGGGGGTCTTCCCCCTGCGAGCCAACGCGCGGGCGCTCCCGTTTCCCGACGAGTATTTCGATGCGATCGTCTCCGTCGATTCGTTCATGTACTACGGAACCGACGATACGTACCTGGCCGAACTGGCGCGGTTCCTCAAACCGGGCGGGGTGATCGGGATCGCACAGGCCGGGTTGATTCATGAAATCGAGGGAGACCTCCCCGAACACCTGCGGACGTGGTGGGAGCCGGGGTGCTGGTCGCTGCATGCGGCCGATTGGTGGCGCCGCCATTGGGATCGTCTCGGAATCGTCCAGATTCAATGTGCCGATACGATGCCTGAAGGCTGGCGCCGCTGGCTCGACTGGCACCTGGCGGTCTGCCCCGAAAATCGCGTGGAAATCGAGGCCCTGCAGGCCGATGCGGGACGCACGCTGGGTTATGTCCGCGTCGTTGCCCAACGTCGCGAAGAGGTCCGCCTCGACCCACCGATCACGACCATTCCGACAGAATACACCGCGACCCCATTCTGGCGCGAGGCCCGCGGATAATTCTATTGCGCGGGGCGATTCACGAGCCGGCAGGTTGGTCGGCCGCAGCACCCGCCGCCGTTGACGCACCCGGCGTGGGGGGCAACGTCTCGGGCAGCAGATCAAACAGATCTCGCAGCACCTCGGCGTAATGCCGCCACCGTTCGACCGACTTCTGATAAATCGGTTTGCGGACCTGGGCGGCACTGACCGTCCGCACTGGTTGGCGCCGGGCATGGAACTCCAGGCAGGCCGGTTCCCATTCCAGTCCACACCAGACAATCAGCCGGCGGGCCGTCTCCTCCGGTTCCGCAACCATCGTTTCGTAATCGATCGCCAACACCGGCACCGGCAACACACGCCGCCAGTGGTCCATCAGTTTCAGGTAGCACTGTATGTACCCGGCCAAAGCCTGCTTTTCGCTGGCCCAGATCAAATAGCGGAAGTCGGACATCCAGCACGACAAGGCCACATCCCGCAC
>JAFEBR010000348.1 GCA_018242565.1 Planctomycetota bacterium
AACTGAAAGATCATTTGGAGAAAGCCGTTTGAATCGGCGCACATCCCCGTTTGTCAGCAACAAGTCCGCAAGATTCGCATGGGCATTCGTGATCGTGGGGGCCGATGGACTCAGCGCCCAGACTTCGGCATTTCCGTTGAATCCGCCTCGAAACAAGATGCTTCCGTCTTGTGCATAAGCATACGGGCTCGCGAGAGTACCGCGTGTCTTTCGCGATTTGAGGGCCTCGAGAATTCCTGCAAACTCGCTCGCACTCGAATTATGCCTGACGAGCCGATTTAGAGTGTTGGTTTCGAGCACGAGTTGCGAGAACTGAGGTGATGATAATGCTGCAGACGTCGCAAATGCGGCGTGCGAACATTCCGCGACGATTCTCGCGAGTCCTTGGATGTGATCATCGTGCCAATGGGTGGCGACAATCAGTTTGACACATCGAGAAGCAGTAACACCCAGGCGCTGCAGTTACGACAGTGCAACCGGTTCGTGACTCCCCGGTAATGAACACGAATCGACAACGATCCAATCCTCGTTCCCCTAATGCAGAACAATGCACTCGCCGACGCCGGGACCGAAGACCGTCATCTCCAGTTCATTTCGACTTGGTGGAGAACTGTCTGAATTATTTACTGAAGAGCTCACTCAGTTCGGCTGCTTCCTGGGCGAGTTCGTGAAGGCGAGTTTTGCTTAAGGGCGGCATTCTCCGAACGCGAAGTTCTGAATACCTGCGAATGGTGCCTGTTTTGCTCTCTTCGCGTCCGATGCTCCAATAAAAAACGGCACCTTCGACCAAGAGCGGTCGGTCGAACAAGCTGAACTCGTCTAGAAAAATCTCGGACCATTCCACCGCGCGCGAACTGTCGGTCAGATCGTGCATCTCACATTCGACCGTATCGCCGTGAACGGCCAAGACGACACATTCCCATTGCTGTAATAGCCTGATTGCGCGATCTGGAGTGCGATCGCCGATTATATTTCTTCGAACGGGTTCCGAAAAAATATGGCCGACCGGGACGGTTGTTGAAAGGATTGCACCGCTGGGATTGGTTTCGGAATTTTCGAGGGTCGTAGTCCCGCGATGATCATATTCCGCCTCCGGAAGGATCCAATCGTCCTTGGGGGTCCCGCGGGTCTGAGGCGCGTATCCATTGTCGTTGGTAGGCGACAGCGTGGCTGCAGACGGTCCGGCTTCAATTGTGTGCAAGTTCAGTCCTCCAGTTTTAGCAACTCGGACGCCGAATCACGCGCATATTTCTGAAACAAGGGCCAATCGTCGGTTAGAACACGGATGGCTTCGAGATGGCGCTTTCGAACGTCCGCCCGGGATGGTGTTTCAAGCTGGTAATGTTGATTAACGGCCACCACGACCGTCGGAGCGACGGACGGCTGAATACGAACTTGAAT
>JAFEBR010000034.1 GCA_018242565.1 Planctomycetota bacterium
GAACGTCGTCGAAGAAGAAGTGCCCTACACCTGCTGCCGGGTTGTGCCCCGCCAGGAAGAGTACACCTACAACGTGACGGTCTGCAAACCCGAAGAACGCACCCGCACGATTCAGATCTGCGAAATGGTGCCGCGTCAGGAAGAGTACACCTACAACGTGAATCTCTGCCGACAGGAAGAACGCACCCGCACGATTCAGGTCTGTGAAATGGTGCCGCGGCAAGAGAAGTACACGTACAACGTGAATCTCTGCCGACAGGAAGAACGGACCCGCACGATTCAGGTCTGCCGCATGGTTCCCCGTCAGGAAGAGTACACGTACAACGTGACCCTCTGCCGTCCGGAAGAACGCACGCGGACGATTCAGGTCTGCGAAATGGTGCCGCGTCAGGAAGAGTACACCTACAACGTCAATCTGTGCCGCTGCGAACAGCGCAAGCAGACCGTCAAGGTGGCTCGCCAGGTGCCGCGTCAGGAAGAATTCACCTACAACGTGACCGTCTGCAAGCCCGAACAGCGCACGCAGAAGGTTCGCGTCTGCCGGTGGGTGGCCGAAGAACAGACTCAGACCTACACGGTGTGCGTGCCGGTGCAGGTCGAACGCGAAGTTCAGGTTCAGGTCTGCCGGATGGTTCAGCAGCCCTGCCCCTGCCAGTAATTCTGGTCGCGACAGTCTGACACGTCAGTAACACACACCCGCATCGGGCATCCGGCCTGATGCGGGTGTGCTCGTTCTTTGACGGCCGCGCCGGGCGGATCAGGCCGCGGCCGCGGGTTCGCGGACCGTGCCCCCCGCCGGCGTTCCGTCGGCCCACCGGGGCAGGCCCATGTGGTCGAGCACGCGATCGCCCATGCGGGTGACCGAATAGTAGTCGGCGATCTGCAGCGCGCCTTGCGACAGATCCTGGCACAACCGGGTGTCGCGCAGGAGTCGCTCGATCTGCTGCGCCAGGTCCCCCGAATCCCACGTGCGGAACCGCAAGCCACCCACCGACTGCGCCACCTGCACCAGGCCGGCGACCCCTCCCTGATCGGGGACGACCACCGGCGTGCCCTGCGCCATGGCCTCGATCGGCACCATGCCAAACGGTTCGCCATGAATCGAGGGATAGACCACGGTGCGACTCGCCCGAAACAACGCCGAACGCAACGCGTCAGAAATAAAGCCCCCCCACAGCACGGGCAGACGCATGTTCCAGGCCACCTGCTGGCACGCCTCGGCGTAATGGTTGCCAAACGCCGTGGGTCCGCAAATGGCCAGTTGCAGTGGCACGCCACGTTCCTGCAAGAGCCGCGCCGCATACAGCAGCAGGTCGATGCCCTTTTCCGAATCACGCCGCCCCACGTATGTCACCAGCGGGATCTCGGGCCGATACTGCGGATACGCCTGACGGATTTCGGCGTGAGCCCGTGTCAGGTCGACCGGTTGATCGAAGGGGGCACCGGCGGGAATCATTTTCAAGTCCTGCCCGGCGACCCCGACTTCCTGCTGGATCCGCGCGCTGTAAGCATCGCTCACCGAAATCGCGGGCCAGTCCGACTGGGCCACGACATCGCGCAGCCGCTCGTACAAGCGGTCTTCAAGACCCAGTTCCCGGGCGTAAATGGCGTACAATTCGTAACCCTGAAATGTCACCAGGGATTTCACGTGATGGGGAACGTACCGACGGGCCGCGTGCACGAACGGGGCCAGGCATTCGAGGTTGGGCAGGAAATGTGTGACCTGGGCCTTAGCGATCTCCTGGCCAAAGCGGCGAATCAGGTGACCATCGCGTTCGACCCCCAGGCACACCGCCCGGATCAGCGCCCGCAACTGCTGCGACACGAACGCGGGAAATCGCTGGCTGATTCGCTGCCGGAAGGCGTCGGTCGTCAGACGGGTGACCGTGCGTCCCAGAAACTCACCCGAAAACCGAAAGAAACCGGCGTACCGACCGGCGCTGTACAGCCAGCGCTGCGGAATTGTCGGGGACAGCGGCGACTGATGGGGGCGGTCCATGGCCCACCATGCCCGTACCGGGTAGCCCCGGCGGGCAAACTCATTGGCCAGGCGGATGTCCCGAACCTGCGAGCCGACGACCGAACCGCCCACGAGCAGAAATCCAAACACCGGGGATCCCGAGGCAGACACGCGCGTCTCGGCAAGGCCCGAGCGGGTCGGCTGGTCGAGTGCCGCCGTGGGCCGGAGTTGGGGGTCGTCCATTGCGCATCCCTTCGCTGTTCGCTGGCCAATCCGGCCGGGGCAGCGACTGCTCCCTGCATGTCACTGTTCCTTGAGAAAATCGGTTCCCGAGCAACCGGCCCGACAGTCGTTGCCGGCGACCAGACGATTGTGTCGATTCTGCCAGAGAATCCGCCTGGGTAAGAAAAACAGTGGAGCGAGGCAACTGCTTGTCGAATAAGGAGATACGCCTTGCTGTCTGACCCCGGTCGGGGGAATTCCGAAATCGCCACTTGAAATCGGGGTTTCATGCAGAAAAATGGATGACGCGGGCTAAGTAGGCGGGGTAGATTGAGAGGGTGCGGTGCGCCCTGACGGACCCCCATTTCCCTTCGAGTTGGCTGAATCGCAGTTTTTTGCCTGACAGGAATTGTTTTACAGATGCTCCCTTTTATCTCCGCCTGGGCTAAACGCTTCTTCACCCGTCATCCGGAATTGCGCCGTCGGAAAGCCGGCTGGAATTCTTCGGTCTGCAGCCCCGCCGAGATCCTGGAAGCCCGTTCACTCCTCTCGATCACGATGCATTCGCTGATCACGAATGACCTGCCCAATACCAAGATTGAGTACATCGCGGCCAACATCACGAACACGACCAGTAACCCGGTGACGTTCACCGCGTCCAGCAGCGACTCGAATGTGACCGCCACTGTGCTCAGTGGGGGACGCAGTATCGACTTCAATGTCACATTCACGAATGCCAGTAAGCAAACGGTGACGGGCGACATCATCGTCCGCCTGTTTGAAGACCTGGCTCCCAACACCACGGCCCACATCGCCAGCCTGGCCCAGAGCGGTTTCTACGACGGCTTGCGGTTCCACCGCGTCATCCCGGGCTTCGTTTCGCAGGGGGGCGATCCGACCGGTACGGGCAGCGGCGGCAGTGGTTCCGGCGGCACCGTCTCGCCCATCAGCGATGAATTCAGTACCCAATTGACGTACACCACCAGCGGTCTGGTGGGCATGGCCAATTCCGGCCACGACACCAACGATTCGCAGATTTTCTTTACGGCCCTGGGAACGACGCTGGCCAATTTGCCCCAGAACCTCA
>JAFEBR010000349.1 GCA_018242565.1 Planctomycetota bacterium
ATCCCTGAACTAGGAACGAGGAACGGAAGATGAACGAAACGAATTTGCCGCGACGAGATTTGGTGATAGCGGCCGGCGGTCTGGGGCTGACGGCCCTGGCGGGGGCGAATCTGGCGTTTGCCCAGCCAGCCAAGGCCGGGGAAGGGGGGGCCATTCTGAAATCTCTGAAAGCGTCAGTCGGTGCGAACCGGGAATATGTCCTGCCGCCTTTGCCTTATGCGCCAAACGCGTTGGAGCCCCACATCGATGCCGAGACGATGACCCTGCATCACGACAAGCACCATGCTGCGTACGTGAAAGGCGCCAACGACGCGCTCGGCAAGTTGGCCGAGATTCGCGCCGGTAAAGTCGATGCCGGACAAGTCACTGACTGGTCCGAGAAGCTGGCATTCAACGTGAGCGGCCACATTCTGCACGCGTTCTTCTGGGCCAATCTCGGACCCAAATCGGGCGAGCCGACCGGAGAGCTGGCTAAGGACCTGGCGGCCGATTTCGGTTCGGTGGAGGCGTTCAAGACCCATTTCTCTGCGGCAGCGGCGCAAGTGCAGGGCAATGGCTGGGCGATTTTGGCCTGGGAACCCATTTCCAGCCGGCTCATCGTGTTGCAGGTGCGGAATCACCAGATCAACGCGGCCTGGAGCTCTGTTCCGATCCTGGTACTCGACGTCTGGGAGCATGCGTATTACCTGAAGTATCGCAACGTCCGTGCCGATTACGTCAAGGCATTCTGGAATGTCGTCAACTGGCACGCCGTGGGCGAGTGGTACGAAACCATGAAAGGGCACACGTCTCAGGTGAAGTAAACACAAGTCATTCAGACGTCTGAGGCCGCGCGTTCAATTGTCAGTGCCGAGTCCACTGCTTTGAAAAACGGCGGCTCCTGCGATTTCCAGCTTCGTCATGGTGGATTCGCCATCACGGGTGGTGAACGCGCGGGACCGCCGCCACGTGGCCCGCAGTTCCTTTGAGGTGTGCGACCCGTTGCGATCGCCTGGCCCTGCGGTTCCACGAACGTCTAGGCCTCGGTTCCTTGACTCTGGGGATCGTTCGTTGAATCGACAACAGAGGAGTGATTTGCGGCTTCCAGTAACCGCCTCCACCGTCGAAAGGCCAGGCCGGCGAACAGGAAGAATACCGCCAGCGTAGCCGCCAACGAGAAAAAAATGGCGAGCACCACGCCCGAGACTGAGTCACCTTCGTGGACCATTTCCGCCAGATTCGAGATGACGACGAAAGCGATCAGGGCGACCGTCATAAGACAGCCTTTGACTGTCACGCGCGTGGCCAGGAGCTGACGGCGGTCGGCGGCGAGATATACACACAGTCCGAAAGGCAGCACCAGCACAAGCAGACACGCCGCGCCACCCAGAGCGTAAGGAGTCTCTGCCGTCTCGGGAAAGACCAGCGTGAACACTGCCATCGTGAGCAGAATACTGCAGCCCAGCAGGATGCTGCGCGAAGCCAGATAGACCGACCAGGGCAGGGGGCGGGGGCCCGGAGCCGGGTGGCAACGGTCTGGATCTGCGTGCACTGAATTCGGCATGTCTCGCCTCTACGGCATCCAGGGGACCGACGGGACAGAAAATCCCGCTGGTCCGGTATCCAGAGCCCACTGTTGAATTCGTGCGACAGCCACCTCAAGCGACACAGTGTTGCTGTGGTGTGAGACCCCGCATGCGGAGCCCGCTTTCGTTGTTCAACAGACACCTTATCCTTTAATCACACCAATCGGTTTCATCCGGGCCACTTTTTGCGAGAGTCCGGCGCGGTGTACGACGTCAACCACAA
>JAFEBR010000350.1 GCA_018242565.1 Planctomycetota bacterium
AATCTCGGATCGCGGATCTTCGAGTTCTTCAAAATGACACAACACCTCATCCATGGTAAATCGCGTCTGCGACATCGCCTCTCCTCCGTGACTGCTGGTACCTCGAATCCACGGAGAGTGTTATAGCGAAAATCAATCGCGGGCGCAATTATCCATTTTGTGTAAATACCCCAAAATGCGCGCTGGCCCTGGGGTCGCAGGGTCATGACCGGTGCAACAAACTCCGGTCCATGAGAGAATGGCCCGTGGCCCTCACATCTGCTGTATAAGATCTTAGTCCTCATATCAGAGGACAGCAATGGCAGTCCGCGTCTACGGAAATTGACTGAGGGCAGGCCCGGTAACTACTCGGCCACCTGGCCCTTCGCTTCGGTAATCGATGCCGCAGATTCAAATTCGAGCGGACACATCACCCGAAACCCGAGGTCGCCGGCTTTCAGATCGGGCGTTGCATCCATCCAGGAATCCGACCAGCATTGACTGTCGGAAAAGAACAAACTCCCTCCGTTCCGCAGCATCCTCGTGCGCGGGTCCCTGGCGGTCAGATCAGTATGTGTCCATTCCGCCGCATTGCCGTGCATGTCAAACAACCCCCAGGCGTTGCACAGCTTACTGCCCGCCTTTTCGCAGACCGGCTGGCGAAACACCGCATAACGGTCCAACAATCGGGAGTCGGAACCATGCGCGAAGGCCGTGGTCGTGCGGGCCCGACAGGCGTGCTCCCATTCATCGCGAGTCGGCAGTCGGAATCCATTGCAATTGGGCAACACCTCCCAGTCGTTGTCCGCGTGCTTCACGTAGCACATGTCTTTGCCTGCACGGCGACTCAGCCAATTGCAGAATTGGCAGACGTCGTCCAATGTGACGTACAAGATGGGGTGCTCATCCGTCGGACTGTGCTTACTGACCTGGGCCCACCACGCCGCATCGCGGACGGGCCTGGCGGCCTCCTTGAGAAACGCCCGAAACAGACCGACGGTGATTTCGCGATCTGCGATCCAATAATCGCGGGGAATCAGAATCGGCTTAGGGCTTTGCCCCTCATTTTCGTCGGCAGGCCGCCAGAACTGACCAGCCGGAATTCTCAGGAGTGTGAGTCCGGTGGGGATCTGATGCCATTCGTAGCCCGGGCGAGGACGATCACTGGATTCGACCGGTGAGAAACTTCCCAGCCGGCGCAGCGCCCAGTCAGTCGCCCCGTGCGTACCCCGGTCTCGATGATTCACGTGCCAGTCAGCCAGGAGTCTTTTCCAGGCCTGTTTTTCGCCGCCGCGCAGCCCCTCCACACTGCCGACCGCCAGGCAAATCCCGGAACGGAGATGAACGTCTTCAGTCTTGCGGATTAATTCAGCCAGGTTCTCGAGGTTGCCGCGCCATTTCGGAAACGTCTCAATAAAGGTCGTGCGTTCAACCGGGTCCCAGGTCGGAACGACGGCATTGGGCGGAGGCTCGGCCTGTAGCATCTCCGCCGCCAGAGATGGATCGCCCAGATACATAGCGATGGTCGCCAATCGAGTCTTCAGGGCATAGTTTTGTGCGCGAGACGCCTTGAGCGCCTGTTTGTCCAAAGCCAGCAGCGCCGCATCGCGATGCACAGCCAGGGCATCGACAAAATTCTCACACTCTTCGGCCCCGGCATCCGGCAACATTTGCAACAAATCGTCCGCGTGCCCCCGTCCAAATCGCGCGAACGCGTACAAGATGGGCAGGCGCTGTGGATTTTCGAGATCGTCGTACCGTTTCTGTAATTCCGTCAGGACATACGACTGATTCCGCAGCCTCAAGTTGTCCAATGCAATCGCGACTCCCGAACCGGATGTGCTCTGCAATGCGTTGACGGCATCAATGGTTGCCCGTTGTTCCTGCACTGCCAGAAATTGTTGCACCACGATGGCCACAACCACCAACAGCGCCAAAACCATCCCCGCGGCCTGACCGTAATACAGCCTCGCCGTCTGCATCATCTCGCGTTGCACCGGACTCCAGTACGCTCTGTCCGTTCGGAAGCGAATACTCAAGAACTCGACCAGCGACGGGAGATGGCGATTCTCGGGGTGAGTCTTCCAGAGGGAGGCCCGATCGACCAATATCAACCGGGCACGCCCGGGTATCGTTTCGGCCTCTTTCAAGCGCAACCACTCCCGGATCGAAGGCACCAGGTAATCGTGCGTGAGTTGAAAGTACTGCCGTGGCGCCGCGAGCCAGGTCAGATCGGTCTCGACTGCGGAACTCGTTTCCGGATCGGTGACAGTGACCAACCGATACTGCTCAGAAAGCAGCCGCATCAACTCCTCGAATTCCGCCGACTTGTCAGTGTATCCGCAGGCCTGCTGCAGATGTTGACGCGTCTGCATGGCCCCCTTGATATCCGTATCGGTGGCTGGCAGCAGCTGCTCGAGAATTTTCCGCACAGCGGGAAGAAAGTTCTTTTGCGATGCGGCGGCCGACTTCGCTGCGAAGGTATCTTCCAGAAACGCCACGCCCAGACCTTGGGCACCGCCGACTTCCTCAAGTTCAGCCAAGGTCCAGTTGCGCCGCTTGAACATTTCCCCGAACAGCACCAGGCGCACGCAAACGACCCAACCCTCTTCGCTCAATTGCTCGATCGCTGCGTCGAGAAAGCTGTCTTCTTCAGTCCCTAACGGCGCCGGTGCTGCGGGCAACTGACCATAGGCACGACCAAAACGTTCGAGCACGGTCCGGGCGTGCAACCGATCGAACCGATCAACGAGCTTGGCATTGCGGTCTTCCTGCAGCGGGATATCAAGCTGCTGCATAAAGCGGTTGACGCTGGTCCAGAAATCCTCACGCACGAGCACCAGGCACTGCAATTGCCCCCCATCGCAATGGCGCAGTGCGTCGATCAACTGCGCCGGCCCCTGCAGATTTCCAGCGTGCAGCCATTGTTCGAACTGATCGAAGATGATCAGCAGTTTGCGGTTCGACTTTCCCCAGCGCCCGTCGCGAATCCCGGCAAGCACCTCGGGCAGCGATTCGCGCTGCGAGATGGCGGGAAACTGCCGGCGCAAGCTGTTCAGCAGCCGCACTTCTGTATCTGCGGGTGTGGCTTCAATGAAAATCGAGATGACGTGATTTGAAATCTGCGGCAGAATACCGGCTTTGACGAGTGACGACTTCCCACAGCCACTGGGACCATGCAGAACCCCCACAGCAAATGTCTGGTCGGGGTCCCTTTCTTCCAAACGGTCTTTCCAGAACCACACCGATTCAGGCAGCCCATCGCGATCGCGGGAACCGGGCAGCAAATCCAGAAAGAAGGCCGCATCCCGTGCGTCGAACGAACGCAAACCCCGCGGAACCACAGGGACGGATTCTCTGCCTTTGGACTCGATTCCGGAGGGCCCTGGACCGGCCTGTTGCCAGCGCTCCAGATCGGCAGCCAGTGCGCGGACCGTGGGATAACGGCGCGACACCTGTTTTTCCAGACATTTCAGGCAGATCCGTTGCAGTTCCTCGGGAATGTCGGGATCCAGGTCACGCGGCGACCTCGGATTTTGTAAATTGATCTGAGCGATGATCGATTCCGAAGATCCCACAAACGGCCGCCGGCGCGTCAGCAGTTCATACAACACGACTCCCAGGCTCCAGATGTCCGAGCGCGCATCCAGCCGGTTGATTTCACGCCGGACCTGCTCCGGCGACATGTAAGCCTCAGTCCCGGCGAGTTCCGCGCGGTGTTGCGGCAGGTCCTGTTCGTGCAGGGCGAGACCGAAATCGACGACTTTGGGCTGCCCATGTTCGTCGAGCAGAATATTGGCCGGTTTCAGATCGCGGTGCAGGATGTTCTTGTCATGGGCCGCAGCGACCCCCTCGGCCACTCGCAACAACCACGCCACCGCCTGCTGGCATGAGATGGGGCCGGCCAGTATCTGGCGGCGGAGATCGCCCCCGGGCAGATACTCCTGAATGATCACCGGAGTCCCATCAATCACCTGAACGCCATGGATGACCACGACATGCGGATGGCTCAGTCGCGATGCCAATTCGGCGTCGCGAATGAATTCTTTGCGCTGCTCTGCTGTCTGAACCCGATGTGGCCGAGGAACTTTCAAGGCGACAAAGCGGGGCAGCACAGGGTCTCGCGCCAGGTAGACTGTTCCAAACCCGCCTCCCCCCAGACGTCTCTCAATGCGATACGGACCGATTATCTCTGGAAGACATTCGACCACTTCTTTCGCAGAGCCCGTATCCGATTCCGAATCCGGTGGAGCGACGCGCTGCACAGTCGGTCCCGATTCCGGCAGCAGAGACCGAATGAGGGCCTCGAACTGAGGAAATCTCGCCGTGTACTCCGCGGCGGTGGGAACTTCCCCCGCTTTGGACCGACACTCCAGTTCGATCCCGAGCAATTCCCGAAACCCACGTTTCAGCCCCGACGGTGGAATCCGAGACAGAAACTCTTCGAGGCGCGGTGCCTGACCATCACGGTAGAGACGATCGAACTCACTGCAGACCACATCGATCTGCCGTAACAAGTCGAGATCTTCGTCATCCTCGTCGAACCTGCTGTCGGGCATTTCCGCCTGGCCCCTCCTCTGTGTGGGCTGATGCTTACTGTTGCAGGGCCGATTGCTTCACAATGCGGCAGATCAATTCCAATTTGCGTTCGGCCGAGCGCTGGCTGATCGAATGCCGCTGCGCGATCTCGGCGACCGTGTAGTTTGCCGCCCGGTCCAACGCGATGCGACGCAATCCATCGTCGTTGAGTTCGGGGAAGCAGTGATCAATCAAACGGATCAGCGACTCAGCCGATTCGGGACCAATGGGAGGTGCGGCCAGAGTATCGAAGCCCGCCGTCGCGGAACCGGGATGTTCGGGCCCCGTCTGCAGAACGGAATCACCCCGCACCTGCCCCTGCCCCCGCACTTGGCCAAGGTGCCGACGGATAAAGTCTTTCGCCCGGCGATCGGCGAGCATCACCAGGATCTGCCAGAGATCGTGGCGATCTTCCAGTTGCGAGAAGCGGCGCAATTCCACCCCGCGAAAGAACGCCGCGAAGGCTTCCTGGGCAATATCTTCACCGCCGACGACCCGCCGGGGGAGTCGCTGCAATTGACGCTCGGCTTCCCGGATCAACTGTTCGACGTACCGGTTCCAAATCTGAGTGGCTGCCTCGGGTTCGCCCGCCTTTAACCCGTTTAGCCAATGGGTTACTGACGACTCGTCGGGGCGCTCGACGTCATGTTCCACGATCCGTCCGCCTCTGAGATGGCCTGCGAAGGGCTGACCTGTTCCTCGATATTACCCAAAATTCGCAAACCTGTATCCGAAAAACAACAAAAATAAAAAAATCGTGGCGGATCAGACAGCCGAATTGCGAGTTACTCTCTGAAACAATCGCCAGATATGGGGGCCAGGCTCCTGCAGAACTCACAACTGCAGGCCATGTGGCCAGAGGTTCGTTGAACCCGGCCCCAACGTCAGACACTGTGTTCCTTGGGCTGCACAGACACGATGTCCCATTGCAAATTCCGAGGGGAATTCTCCATGTCGCACCATACGATCCCGAGTGAAACGGAACCAACGGGGGCCCGCGAATCCGAAGCCCACGCCATCCGACAACTGAAATCGTTCATGCAGGCCTTATCGGTCCGCGCGGTCGGTCAGGCCGAGTTTGAAAGCCTGCGACAGTCATTCAACACACTTCCCAAACTTCGCGAACTGAGCGAAGACGCCTGCCAGCGGCTTCGCAAAGCCGAACGATTTTTGAGGAGTGCCGAAATTGGCTCGGCACTCTACGAATTGCGACTGCTGGCCAGCCAATTGCAAGCGCACTCGCCAGAGTTCGGCAAAACGCTGGATTACGCGATCTGAGCGAGCGGATGCGGCGGAAGTTGTGCGGAGCCAGGGCGGTCGGGCCTGGGAGAGTGCGCACGACCGCTGGTTGGCAGGAGCCACAGACATGGCCGAACACGGCCCCGCACGTCACATCCCCTATGCCACCCACACGGCGAATCCCCCCCTTTCGAAGGGGGGGCAACGGGGGGGGTAATCGCACGTCTCTGCGCCCTCCCTTCCCACACACCACCAGCGAGCCGCCCGGGTTTATCCCGGCGGTTTCCGCGTGCCTCCTCAACAGAGGATGAATCCGCCGTTTGACTCGTCCCAGGAAACCCCGAGCAGACGGTACCGACCCAGCAAGTCCCGTTAGCGACAGACACACGTGACACGCCCCCGGCCGGCAGTTGATCCTGCTTCTCTGACCGGTATCACCACTCCACGCTGATACTGCCGGGATAAACCCGGCAGCTCGCTAAAATCACATCCCCCCAGCCAGCCACAGCGCACTTCCAGCGCTTCTTACGGCACGCGCCCCCGCGCGTGTCATCGCACGTCTCACCGCCGTCCCAACAGCAACCGCCAGCGAGCCGTCGGGTTCATCCCGGCAGTTTCCGCCTGCCCTCCCAACACCGGATCAAACCGCCCCGCGACTCTG
>JAFEBR010000351.1 GCA_018242565.1 Planctomycetota bacterium
ATTGCTACGCCTTCGTAATGAAACGCGAAAACATCGGTTTTCGCGAGGCTCTCGAAATGCTGGCCCGTCGGGCCCACATGGAGCTTCCCCAGCGGACAGCCGGAGATTCCGATTCCGAACGGCCCGAGGGAGAAGAATTCTCCACGGCCAACAAGAATAAGCTCTACGAAATCGTGGCGTGGGCCGAAAATGAATTCCACGAGTGCCTGCTCAAAGCCGCGATGGCAGAACGGGCCCGGCACTACCTGAAGGACCGCGGCATCTCGATGAATTCCATTGTCAAGTTTCGCCTGGGTTATCATCCCGACGACTGGCAGTGGCTGCTCGGGCGGGCCCGCGGTCGTTACACCCCACAGCAATTGGCACTCGTTCGCCTGGCGGGCGAACGCGAGGGGAACAACGGGTATTTCGACTATTTTGCCGATCGGGTCATGTTTCCGATCCGCGACCCGCAAAAACGCCCGGTCGCCTTCGGGGGCCGACAACTCCCCGATAACCCCAAGCCCGAAATGGGCAAATACTGGAACAGCCCGGAGCACATCCTGTTTCAAAAAAGCCGGATGCTCTACGCCCTCGACCACGCCCGCGATCATATTGCCCGGTCGAAAACGGTTGTCGTCACGGAAGGGTACACCGATTGTATCATGGCCCATCAGCATGGGCTGTCCAATTTCGTCGCCACCCTCGGAACCGCCCTCAACGAAACCCACGTCTCACACTTGAAGCGCTTTGCGCAGCGGGTGATCCTGCTGTTCGACGGCGACGAAGCCGGTCAGAACGCCGCCGAACGGGCCCTGCCCAAATTTCTGGCCCAGGAAGTCGACCTGCGCATTCTCACCTTGCCCGACGGACTCGACCCGGCGGACTTCCTGCTGCAGCGCGGGCCCGATGCCTTCCGGACGATCCTCGACACGGCCGTCGAGGCCTGGGAACAGAAATTCCGGACCACGGTGCAGCGCCATGGACTCGACTCGATCGACGCCAAAAACCGGGTGCTGAATGACATGCTCGAAATCCTCGGCCAGGTGCCCGTTCACGCAGGCGTCGGCTTGAGCAGCAACTGGCAGATCCGGGAAAGCGTAATCGTGGGCGGGCTCTCGCAAGAGCTGAAAATCAGCGAAACCCTCATTCGCGATAAGCTCAACGAAATTCGCACAGTGCACCAGCAGAATCACGGCACGGGAGGACGGTATCGATCGCACCACGATGTTGCCGAAACGCCACAACCCGTCGATCGCAGTTTTCCCCGCAATCCTACCCGAGACGAAAAGGCCGAACGAGAGTTGCTGGAAGTCATATTCGCACTCCCCGAGCAGACCGGCAGAATCCAGTTGGAAATTTCTCCGTCCGATTTCACGAATCGCCACCTGCGTGAACTTTTCGAAGTATGTTTCGAGTTGTATGCCCAGGGCACACCGCCCAATTACGAACGTGTGATTACGAGTCTCGAAGACCCCGGCCTCAAAAACCTGGCCACCGACATCGACTTGCACGGCCGTGAAATCGGCATCGGAATCAAACATCTCGAAGTGATTTTGAAGTACTATCGCGACCGCCGTGTCGAACGGCAGTCGGTGTCGATGAAACAGGGCTCGCCTCAAGGCAGTCCAGAAACACCCGCCGGCGAAGCACCGGCCGTCCTTGATCCGGCCGTCCGCGATTATTTGCGGCAGTCGATGGACAAACTGAGTCAATTGCAGAAAATTCGAACCAGCCGAACTCACTAGAAACAGGCATCCGGGAGGCATCGCTCGTGCACCAATTGGACGACCACCTGAAGGCTCTTGTCGCCAAAGGCCAGGAGCAGGGATTTCTGACCTTCACGCAGGTCAACGACTACCTGCCCGACGAGGCCATCAACCCCGAAAAACTCGACCAGTTGCTGATGTCTTTGGAAGAACTCGGCCTGGAAATCCGGGTCGATGAAAATCAGCCGGTCCGTGTACAGCGCAAGCCCCGGGGCAAAGCGGGCAAGGCCAAGGCGGCCCCGGCCGTGCCGCTCACCGGTGAAACCTCCAAACGGATCGAGGATCCCGTGCGGATGTACCTGACCCAGATGGGTGAAATTCCCCTGCTGACCCGCAACGAAGAGATCTCGCTGGCGAAGAAAATTGAAATCACCCGGAAACGCTTCCGCCGTGAACTGCTGGAGAGCGATTACATCCTGAAAGCCGCGCTCGAAATCATGACGCGCGTGCAGAACAACGAACTCCCCTTCGACCGCACGGTCAAAGTGTCGATGACCGAAGGACTCGAGAAAACGCAGATCACGGGACGCATGCCCCACAATCTGCGCACCATTGAAGAGCTTCGCAAACAGAACATCAGTGACTTTGCGATCGTCATGGCGCCCGAGGCCACTCCGGAAGTCCGCGAAACGGCCCGCCAGAATCTCATTCTGCGGCGACGCAAGATGGTCACGCTGATGGAAGAGTTGTCGATCCGCACACAGCGTCTGCAGCCTGCGATCAAGCGACTGCAGCAGATTTCGATTCGGATGTGCGAACTGGAACAGCAGATCGACCGCTTGAAACACCAGAAGGCCGGCCGCGATGATCGGGCCAACCTGCAGCGCGAACTGCACGACCTGATGAATATCACGCTGGAAACTCCCACCAGCCTGCGGCGCCGCCTGGAATCGGTCGATGCCCGATTCAACGAATACGAAAAGGCGATGCGCGAACTCTCGGGTGGGAACCTGCGCCTGGTCGTGTCGATCGCCAAGAAATACCGCAATCGCGGACTGACCTTTCTCGACCTGATTCAGGAAGGCAACACGGGCCTGATGCGGGCCGTCGATAAGTACGAGTATCGTCGAGGCTACAAGTTCTCGACATATGCGACCTGGTGGATTCGACAGGCCATCACTCGCGCCATCGCCGATCAGGCTCGCACGATCCGCGTGCCGGTGCACATGATCGAAACCATGACCAAGTTGCGTCGTGCCAGCAAGGAACTGGAACAGACGAATGCACGTGAGCCCTCGATCGAAGAAACGGCCGAAGCCGCTCACGTCAGCCTCGAAGAAACCCGCCGGGTCATGCGGATCTCCCGCCAACCGGTCAGCCTCGATCGGCCCGTCGGGGAAAGTGACGACAGCTTCTTCGGCGAATTCATTGAAGATGACGCGACCGACAATCCTGCCGACTCGGCCATGCAGGAAATGCTCAAAGAGAAGATCGACCATGTCCTGAAGACTCTGACCTATCGGGAACGGGAAATCATCAAGCTGCGATACGGCCTGGGAGACGGCTACACCTACACGCTGGAAGAAGTGGGGCGGATCTTTCAGGTGACCCGCGAACGGGTGCGACAGATCGAAGCCAAGGCCGTCCGCAAACTGCAGCACCCGGTCCGATCGAAGCAGTTGCGGGGTTTTCTCGATGCGCTGGCAGCCAACTCGCAGAACTAACTCGCCTGCAACAAGCAGATCCCCCGGATCGGGGGTCTGCCCAAAATCGTGAAAATTGTGGGGAATTGCCCGTCTTGCTCCCGGGTTGTCTCCACTGTGCCGCCGGTCGATTTCGACCGGCGGTTTTTTTTGCTGTCCAGGTTGTTACAATCGGGGATTGAATCCCGCCGTCAGCCGTCGCGGCGGCTTTGTGCGGTCGCGGGATTCAGCATGGCCGTGTGAAACACAAGATCCGAATCACCGGCGCGGGGGACCGTCAGTGACGGTCAATCGCGCGGCGAGTTTCGGGATTCGAACATCCTGGTGGGGGGCAATACGGAATGGGAAATC
Organism: Planctomycetota bacterium; assembly: GCA_018242565.1. GTDB lineage: Bacteria > Planctomycetota > Planctomycetia > Planctomycetales > Planctomycetaceae > JACQFH01. Next base: position 3,743 of record JAFEBR010000351.1, read on the forward strand.
AACTGGACGGCGGACTGATCGAACTGCATCGTCTGCTTGTGGCGCTCCAGGAAGTCCAAGAGGCCATTGACCGAGGGCCGCGTCAACTGAAGGTTCGGCAACAGACGGTGGTTCAGAAACAGGCCGAGCTCGAAGCCCAGAAACAAAAGCACAAGTCTCTGCGGATGACGGCTGACCAGAAGTCGTTGCAGTTGAAATCGAACGAAGCCAAGATCGGCGATCTGCGAGGCAAACTCAATCAGGCACAATCGAACCGCGAGTTCGACATCATCAAGCAGCAGATCGCTGCGGACTCCGTAGCCAACAGCGTCCTGGAAGATGAAATCCTCGACGCCCTCGAAAAAGTCGACCTCGCACAGCAGGACATCAAACGCCTGGAGGCCGACGTGGCACAAGCCCAGGCCGATGAAAAACGCATCGCCGCGGAAATCGCAGCGGCACTGCCCGGTCACCAGTCCCGCCAGGCTGAACTGAATTCGGCCATTTCAGCCGCCGAAGCGCTGCTACCGGCGGACATTCACGTACCCTACCGCCGACTGGTTCAGGCATATGGTGCCGCGGCCTTGGCCCCCGTCGAAGGCAATACCTGCACGTCGTGCTATGTCTCGTTGCCAGCACAGATGGCTATGCAGGTCCGGGCCGGCCAGATCTTCTTCTGCAAAACGTGCGGTCGCCTGCTGTATTCGGCCCCTGCCGAGTAGCCCCAGATTCTGGCACTCCGCACATCAGCGCGATCTGGTCTCTGACGTCAGTCAGAAATCCCCGTCACCAACGCCAAACGTTCTCGACATGCACTCGTCACGTCGAGAACGTTTTCTGTTGAATCCAGGACCAACAACCGCGCGCCTGAGATTCTCATCGGGGCACGCGACCGTCATTTCCAGCCGAATTCCGTCAGCCGGATTTGACACACTATCGGGTCCAACGTTCGTTAAACCGCACAGTCGTGCCGTTGTCTCTGACACGATAGGTGTAGTCCGGAGCATAAGGTGAATGCACGTGGTAGCGATACCGCGACTGATGCGGCGTCACGACTTGGCGCTCGGTGACCCGGGCCGGAACGCTCACCGGGACCGCAACCGGACGAGCCGCCACGACAGGCACCACCGGCGCCGCCACGGGCACAACATACCCGGCCACCGGAGCCGGCCGAACAGCCACGGGTTCGTAATACACGATGGGCGGCGGAGCGAACACCGGCTGATAGGCATACACCGGCGGCATGACGTAGAGCGACCGCGGCTGGTAGTAGTACCCATCCGCCCGCAGCACCTGGCCACCCGCCAGGAAGGCCCCCACGACCAATGCTGTCGAAATCCATTTAGAAACTGACTGGAACATCTGTCTTCCTCCCATGAAATCGTCGTTCGCGGCGGAAGTGCCGTTTTGTGACGAATATCAAACCAATTTGCGCAAAGCAAGTAGAACTTGCCGACTTTCGGGTCCCAATGCGGATCGAGACAGTCCGATCGATCGTGCAACCTGCCGGGTACCCAGGCCTTTGCCTGGGCGTCGCCCGGATTTTCGCCGAATTGCCTTTTCAGAGTCTGGTGCACTACCCTATGAAATCGTTACCGGCGACCTGTCGCTGATCGCAGTGGACGTCACTCTGGCCCCACCCGACGACCAGCGCCACGGCTGAGGCATCGCGCTGTCGAAAGCCAGCGACGCCACTCGCACCTGACGAATTACTCCCATGCCTGCCACACCCAAATCTCGCCGTGCAGCATCCACTCCCCTGTGGACCTCCGCGGCCATTGTGGCCTTGGGAACGCTGGGTGTGGCCCTGCACCTCTCCTCTGTCCTGAGTCGTGCCGACGTCGCTGAAGTCCTGATGAGTCCAGGCCTATGGCGGCAGTGTGTCGTCAACTTCGGTGCAACCATTCGCCCCGAGGGAACCACCCAGGTCGCCACAGTCCCCTTTCTCCCACTGTTCGCGGGATGCCTGGTCCTGTCGCTCGTGACCTGGCTGGGCGGGGCCGCGGTCATGGCCCGCTGGCGCAAGATTCCGTTCCCGGTCATTCTGGCTCAGTGGGGAAGTCGAGGCTGGCCCTGGTGGCTGGCCACGTTTGCCTGGGAACTCCTGGGGCTGGCTTTGGACCTGTCCGGAGCACTGGCACTCGGCGCGCTGTGGCGCGCCCTGCTCCCTTTTTTCTACACACTGATCGGCGCCGGTTGGCTCACCACCTTGGCCATGCTGCTGCAAGATCGCCTGCGCTCTGTCACCCCGGTGACCGCGGCCCGCCGAACGCCCTGGACGGTCTGGGTGGCTGCCGCCGCTTATTTTGTCGGTTTCAGTACGTTGAACTGGCTGCTGTGGGAGGCCCTGCTGCTGCCTCATGGCGACTCGGCCATGTATGAAGAACATGTCTGGAATCTCCTGCATGGCAAAGGGTTTCGCAGTTACCTCGATTCCGGCCGGCTGTTCCTGGGGGAACACATTCAGGTGATCCACCTGGGAGTCATACCACTCTACGTCTTTTGGCCGTCGCATCTGCTGCTCGAACTGTGCCAATCGGCTGGTCTGGCCGCTGGCGCATTTCCGACCTTCTGGATCGCCCGTCGGCATACCGGATCAGCCAAGGCCGCCACCTGTCTGGCGGTGGCCTATCTGCTGTACTTCCCGATGCAGTGTCTGGACATCGCCGTCACTTACAAAACGTTTCGGCCCAATGCGTTTGAGATTCCGTTGATTCTGTTTGGTCTCGACGCTTTGGAACGCGGCCGGATCCGCACACTGCTGATCTGGCTGGGCCTGGCCCTCTTGTGCCAGGAAGACGCCGCCCCCGTAATCGCCCCGCTGGGGTTGTGGATCGCCTGTCGGCAGGCTGCGTTTTTGGACAGCACCGATCCGGCTGCCCGCCGGCGCTGGGCCGTCACGGGCCTGGCACTGGCCGTATTCGGCGTGTTGTATGTCATCTTCGTCGTGAAAGTTGCCTTGCCGTGGTTCCGTGGCGGCGAGGATGTCCATTTCGCTCGCTATTTCGAAGACTTTGGTGGCGAATCGAACACCATCGTCAGCACGATTCTGCATCATCCGTTGGTCTTTCTGGAAAAGCTCTTGGGCTCTCCTTCCTGGGTGTTTGCCTGCGGAATGCTGGCGCCGCTGGGATTCTTGCCGCTGCTCTCCCCGGGACGTCTGGCCGTAGCGGCCCCATTGTTTGGCGTGCTCTGTTTGAGCAGTATGACCAACACCCCCGTCCACCATTTCCACGCGCCGCTCGTACCGATCGTCGTCTGGGCGGCAGCGGCCGGCCTGCCCCAGGCCCTGCTCTTCCCGCAGCGACTCGCCGCCTGGTGGTCAGGAAATGACAGCCCAGACACAATCGAGCGGCGATCGCAGATCCGGCCCGAAGCGCGGCTTCGAACAGGCAAGACACTGCGGGTCACGGCAGTCGTTTCCCCCGTCCCACCTCCGGAAGACTTGCCACGGGTGCGAGACCGCCGCACGATTCGCAGTTCTGAACTCGCCGGGATCTGGTGCCTGTGCTGCGCGCTGATTTCCGGTATGTTCCTGTCATTAGGACCACTGGGCATTGGATTTTGGGATCCGAACTCATCGCGATACTGGAAAGATCACTATGTCCCCGGCGAACGTGCGAAACGGTTTCCCGCCGTTCTGAAACAGATTCCGCCGGACCAACGGGTCGCGTCCACCGATTACGTTCATCCGCGATTCACCCACTACGCGCGTTCGTATGACTACAGCGCGTACCGCCCGGACGTTCCCGACGATACCGATTTCATCGTGATCGACACCCGGCATCCTTACAGCGACATCAAAACCCCCGAACAGGTCAAAGAGTACCGCGATCATCCCGACCGGTGGGAACTTCTCCCGGACGAAACCGACGGGTTTTTCATCGTCCTGAAGCGTCGGCGCTAGCCTCGCGCCAACGATCAGGAGGGGGCATGTCTGCTTTCGGTTTTTTGGATTGTGGCTCTGGGAGCTTCAGCCGAAGTTCGACACAAATCGACGTAAGTCCTTATGGCGTAAGGACCGGCCTCAGGATTTTCTCACTACATTTGCCCTGGGGATTCTTTTTCCGTGGTGGGCGGGCGGTGGAACTTCAGCCGACTGGGCAGCCGAAGCTGCAATTTGTCGAGCAAGATTTGTTGGTGGTCAGTCGGGTGTGACACGCAGCGCGCGCAGAGTTCGCGACCGTGCGATGTCGGTAGCCCGACGTCGATGAGTCGGATTTCGTTGAGCTCGCCCAGGACACGGCGTGGTTCGTCACTCAATCCCGCGTTGCGGCAGAATTGGACCCGGCGTTGCACCGACGTGAATTCGCTCGACTACTTCGCTCGACTCGAGAGTTTCCGCCAGCGTGGCTCATTGATCCGTCACTGCAATTGGCCTCAGCAGGTGCTTGATAAGCGCTCCCGGCGCCAATGCGGATCAGGCTGCCAGAGGCCCGCCTCCAGATTCAGGCCTTTGCCGAGAATGTCGCCCTCTCAAAAACAGCAGCCCGACGAGCACCATTTCTGTTCTCCTGTTCTCCTGCTCTCCTGCTCTCCTGCTCTCCTGCTCTCTTCCTGGGTGGCACCGCCACCATTCTGAAAGCCACCGCCAATAGCACGACGACCTCGCCCGTCGTGAGAGGCGCGTTCATCACCGATCGGCTGCTGGGTACGCCCCCCGAACCACCGCCGGGAAAGTGCCAGCCGTGGAACCCGACGTGCGCGGCGCGACGACCATTCGCGAACAATTGGCTCTGCATCGTAACGACCCGACCTGTGCCGGTTGTCATACGAAAATTGATCCGCCCGGCTTTGCCCTCGAATCGTTCGACGTCATTGGCGGGTTTCGGGAGCGTTACCAGACGATCACTGCCATCAAGCCAGTGGTCGATCCGTCGGGCCAACTGGCGGACGGCAGGCCGTTCCGCGAGATTCGTGAGTTTCAGGCGCTGGTCGCCGCGGACAGCGACCGCCTGCTGCAGAACATGGCGGAACGGTTCGCCGTCTATGCGCTGGGACGCGGCTTGCTGTTCAGCGATCGCGCCGCGATCCGGACGATTGTCACGCAGACAAAAGCACGCGGCGGCGGTTTGCGGACACTGTTACACGAACTGGTCCAAAGCGACTTGTTCCGTCAGCGCTGACGACCAGGCGGGGCACCGCCCGTCGGCGGAAAATTACGCCGGAAAATTACGCAGGAAATTACCCGGGAAATTGTAGAGTGCGTTCGAGAATTGCAGCTCACGACAGAAATCAGCGATCGGAAAAGGGATGCAGGATGTCACACGTCACACCGCCGCGCCACCCACATGCGGTCCACCCTGGCTGCACTGTCTGGCTGGGGGCTTTTCTGGGGTTCTGGAGTGCCGTGGGAGCGCTGCCGGCCGGTGACGCACCGCAGCCAAACCGGTTTCAGTACCAGGTCGTGGGGCTGTTCTGTCCCGAGCGGGAAGAGCACCTGCGCGCGGCTCTGGCCCGGCTTCCGAAAGTGCGATGGATTTCCCTCGACTATGAGCAGGCCGTGGTGACCGTGGAATACGACCCGGCCCAATGGTGGCCCGGCGAAAAGCCCGAACGCCTGACCGAGTTGTTCAGCAATGAACTGGCGAATGCCTCACGGCACACGTTTCGTGTGAAACCGGTGCGCACAAAACCGCTTGCGGAACTGCAGCGGGTGCAGATCCGGGTAGCCGGACTCGACTGCCTGGGCTGCAGTTACGGAGCCTATCGGCTGGTTTACGAACTGCCAGGGGTTGAACTGGCCACCGCCGATTTCAAACGCGGCCTGGTAACCGCGCTGATTGACCCCGAAAAAACGAACGCCTCGAAACTCGAAGCCGCACTGCAGAAAGGTGGCGTTGAAGTCCCCGACGCCCCCGCCCTGCCGCAAAGCAATTAGCCAATTCGCTTCCACAGCCAAATTCGCCGACCAAGGCGGCCCTGCGACCGAACCCCGCCACCAGTCGTTAGCCAGGCATTTCTTTTCCCCTGCTCCCCCGTTTTCCTGCTCCACTGTTCTCTCGCGGGGGATAACGTACGTCTCACCGCTCTGGGGACATCAAACCGCAATCGCCCGCTGATCCATCGGTGGAGAAGTCGTGAAAGCAATACATTCACGGATTGTTCCCCAACCAGGTTTGCCGGTCTGACCCGGTCGGGCGGCGCCCCTGGAAACAGACTGGGGCGGCTAAACCAAACGTGCGATTCCAGAACTCAAGACCCAAACTGATTGCCTCCCCCTCTGAACGCCTCGATCTACCGATTTCCCACCAAACCGCACCGCTCGCAGGCAAAGTCACTGCCTCAGCCTGACATTATGCGCCCCTTGTCCCGCCGCGGCGGGACGACCATTCTCCAGCGTTTAGCAACGCACCTGTGCCCTGGTTGTTTCGACTGCGATCGGCAC
>JAFEBR010000352.1 GCA_018242565.1 Planctomycetota bacterium
CCGTGCCGCAAGATTTGGTGAATGCCCTGGCAATGCTAAAGCCCAACGAAGTCCCCGCCCTCGCCGCCCAATTCGCTGAAGCCACCGCGGAAGAGCTGGGGTGGACTGTCGATGATTTTATTCCCATCGTCAGCGACTTGTCCGCTCTGGCTCGTCGAGCATTCGAGAAGGGCAAGACAATGTATCTCTGGAATTGCCTGTAGTGGGGCCAACGATCGCGCTTGTCCAGGGCTGCCAGCTTGGGGGCAAGTCGTTGACAATGACTGGGATACAATCGGACAATCGTCGAATGTAGACTCATATCATGACTGCACCTGCTTTAAATTCATCGACTTCCGAACTGCCCTGTAAGTCGGTCCGATTGCCGCGACCGTTGCTGTTTTGCGTGTCGCTGACCAGCCTTGCCCTGGCGGGGGCACCTGCCATCGGGCTGGAATTGGACGACGAAGTTCTGCCTGATGAATCTGTTAAAGTTGCCGCCCCGAATGTCTACAGTTTGGTGTTCGGGCGCGATATCTCTGACTCCGTCGAGGCAGGTAAATTGCTCGAAGGCCTTCTGCTGCAGAAGACCGCGATTGTCGATCGGATCTGCGGACTCACGGACGCCCAGAAGAAAAAACTCGTGCTTTCGAGTCGCGGCGACATCAAACGGATTCTAGATGGCGTCGAAGAAATCGGGACGCGAATGCGACTCGTCGATCCCAAAATGATCAATGCACTGGGGCAGGAAGCTCGATCGCTCTTGCGTAGCCTCACCGTGCCAGGGCTACCCGTTGACCGCTTGTTGTTCGACAAGGCCCTCGAATCAACTCTGACTGTTGAACAGCTTGCCAAATACGAGCCTCTGCGAGCTGTCAATCGGGTCGGTGGTCTCGTTAAATGTCCGCTGGGCGGACCGGAAGTATTCATTGATCTGAATGGGACCACATTCGCCGACGACGGTTTGGAGCAAGTGAAAAGCCTAACCGAGCTAATATCGCTCCATCTCGGAAACACGCACGTGACCGATTCAGGTCTGGAGCATCTGACGGGACTTACCGCGCTGCAAGATCTCTTACTCAATAATACGCACATAACCGGCGCTGGACTGAAGCATCTGCAGGGGCTGTCTGCGTTGAAACGGCTTGGGCTCGACAGTACGCAAGTGTCGGATGCAGACCTGGAGCACCTTAAAGGAATGACGGGGCTGCAAATGCTGTCGATCAACGCCACAAAGGTCACAGATTCCGGACTGGCTCATCTTGAGGGGCTGGGCGCGCTGCAATCGCTCCGGATCATGAACACGCAGGTAACCAACTCGGGGTTGAAGAACTTGAAGCGATTGAAGAATCTGAAATCGCTCTATCTCCGAAATACACTCGTGACGGACGCAGCAATCGCCGAGCTCCAACGAACACGGCCAGAGCTGAAGATCATCAAATGACCCACACTCACGCGAGCAGCAGAGACTAAAACGATGTCAACTTTCAACTGCCACTGTGGGAGCGAGATTGACGTCATGTCCCCGAGCCCGCACGCGGGCTACCTCGTCTGGGACAGCGACGTTGATCTTTCAATCGATACCCGAACGGCAAACATCCGGGCATTCTTTAGCGCCCTGAAGGGGGGAACCCGCGACCAATGGCTCTCGGACTTCTACGGAAAAAATGCTCCTCAATCGCGTCTCGCTGAAAAGGACAATGCTGACGTCATTGAGGACATTCTGTCGCGGCACGATTCCTGGACACGACACGTGTTTCGATGTCCCCTCTGTGGCCGCATGTACGTTCAAAGGAAACCAGGCGGCGACGATTTCCGCTGCTACGATGAAGAACCGCCCTGACCGCGCGGACTACGTCGTATTGATTGGCATTCATTCTGACACGCCACAGCGATAGACTGACGGCATGACCGACCCGATCCCCAGTCCCAATCTCGCGACCGATAAGCCGCCGCCCCCCCGGCGTTGGATTCCGCTGTCGTTGCGGATGTTTGTGACAATCCTGGTGCTGTTCGCGACAGTTGGTGCCTTGTGGGTTGGCCCCCATGTCTATCGGCAACGAGTGGCAATGTCAGAGATCGAGCGCGTCCGCGGAATAGCCCGTCTGCACCGCCCGGCCCCACCTTGGTTGCGAGAATACCTGGGGGATGAGATTGGAGACCTGTTCAACAACATCGAACACGTGACTGTCGGTCCCGCCAGTGATCTTGCCCGCAGCGGTAACATGGTGGCCAACGACAAAGCGGTGACAGACGAGACACTGTTTCGCCTGAAAGGGCTGTCCAATCTGCAGCACCTATGCGTGAAAGGTACGCAGATCACGGATCAAGGGCTGGCCGTGGTCGAAGGAATGCCCGATCTCAAAGTTCTGTGGCTGGATGACACGCCGGTGACTGATGTCGGGCTGGCACATTTCACCGGGTTGACAAAGCTCGAAAGACTGCTGCTGCGTAATACGGAAGTCAGCGACGCCGGAATTCAGACCCTGTCCAGATTAAAAAACCTCAAGGCCCTCGATCTTGCAGGCACACGCATAACAGATGCCGGGCTGGTGCACTTGAACGATCTTGTCAATTTGCAGGAACTCGATCTCGCCAATACTCGCGTCGGCGACGTCGGTTTGGTCCAACTGACGAAGCTCAGCAGATTGGAATGGCTGCACCTTTCAAACACCGACTTGTCCGATCGAGGATTGCGGACATTGTCACAGATGCAGAATCTGAAATCACTCTGGCTTGATAACACGAATCTGACCGATGAGGGCCTGATGCATCTGTCGGCGCTGGCGAATTTGGTGAATGTTCAGCTCGACGGCACTCATATCACCGGAGCGGGGCTCGGGCACCTGACGGACTTGAAAAGTTTGCGATACATCTGGCTCGCTGATCAGCAGGTCGACGATGAAGGCCTACGTCATCTCAGTAAAATGACGGGCCTGGAGCAACTTCTGATTACAGGCCGCCAACCATCAGCGCTGCGTCTTGCTCAATTGAGGCGTGCACTGCCACTGCCGGAAATCAAAAGTCCGAAGGGTGATTGGTATGGGCCTCGACTGAGTACGATGCCTCCCGCACCAGAGTCACCCGCCCTGCCCGACGAAAATTGAATTTAGGCATTACGTGGAGCGAGTTGCCGCGGGGCATGGCGCAGTGTTCGAAAGTTACAGCGCAGGTTCACCTTCCCGCCCCCGGTTCCCGGCGGGTAAAATGCCGGGCATGAACACGCGATCCAGAAAGTGGGCGACGGCTGTCGTCGGTTTACTTGCCGTGGCGTTCTTGGGACTCGGCGCGGTCCCGTCGAATAACTCAGCAATCCCTGGAGGACCGTTCTTGGCGCTAGTATTTCTCCTCGCCCTGACAATCGCGGTGTGGGCGCTTTTGCCGCAATCAAAATGACCATTCTCCTTTCCACGCTGTCTGTCGCCTTCGCGGCGTTTTGCGTCTGGCTGACGGTGCGGATCGTCAATCGGCGGGAACGATGGGCGAGGTGGGCTCTGGCAGTCTTGGTCGGGTTGCCGGCGCTTTACGTCGCGAGTTTTGGGCCGATGTGCTGGATTGCGACCCGCCATAAACCATTGCGAAGATTCGTTCTGGCTCTCTATGAAGACGCGGCACTATGGGTGTACTTCGAGACGCCAGATGTTGTCTCAAATACAATGATCCGGTACGCAAACGTAGGGGGCGATGTGGGTATTTATGGAGCAGATCACATGGGGTTTCGACTGCTATTCCGATCGGAATGACAGGACGATTTACTTGACGTCGCCGCCCCAGACATTTCGTCGAGATCGACCGTACCCCGCGGTGTAAAGTAATCTGGAATCATTTGTCTACGGCGGTGTTTTTCCCGCCCACGTCGCCCCGTGTCGTGTCCACTCTCCGAACTGCGACCAATCCCCGCACCATCGCCAAAATGCCCGTACGTGCGAGACGTGGGCGTTCCAGGGGGGACGGTCGCGTGATTCCCGCACCGGGAAAAGAAAGAATCGCGATCCCGCTTGCGTGTCGGCGGTTCGATTCC
>JAFEBR010000353.1 GCA_018242565.1 Planctomycetota bacterium
AGTGCTGGGTGATGGCGATCCCCGTTCCAATCAGCAGGACCAGGAGTAACAGCGGGCGTGCCCGGGCTAGCATCTGCCGACTGCGAAATCGTCGCCCCAGTTTGGGAACAACCTCTTGGACTGGGTTCGGGTTCTCAATTGCCTGCTGAATCTCGGCAATCAGGATCTCAGCGAAAATGCCGACGCCGATCCACGTCGCGATCAACAGTGGCAGCAGCAACCGCGGATAGGGCGTGTACAGCGGGACGCTCAAAAACAGTCCGAACACCCAGGCCAGCAGCAGCCAGGCGGCCAGTCGGCGGGAGGGGGGTACCGTTGGTGTATCGGGCGGAACAGCGACCGCGACGGCGACTCCCACCAGCGCGCCCACAACGCCCAGGAAACTCAACATGACGGCTCCCCCTTCGGTCACACACAACAGACCGAGGACGGGAACAGCCAGGTACAGGCTGTTCGATCTGAGGAGTGCGTTCCACGTGAAACGGGGAGTCCGGAATCGCTGCCAGAGCAGTGCAACGGCCAGCGCCACGAGGGACGAGCAGCCGGTTAACGGCCCGCTGAAGATCGACAGTTTTCGGGCCTGCGTGACGAGCGAAGTGCTCCAGCCGGCGAACCCCACCAGATAGGTGCGATGGTTGGCCGCGACGGCCGCGTAGCCTCCTCGATGCTGCAGGCTCCACCAGAACGGTGCCCAGACAAGAGCTGCGACAAACACCATCGTGCCCCACAGCAGCAGCGACAGGGCGATGGGGCGGATGGCGCGGCGCAGCCTGTTCGGATCTGTGGCAGGCGATCGCGGCTGGTTCCAGATTTCGAATAAGCGCCAGGCGAGTACGCCCGACAAACCGATGGCCGCCGGCAACCAGCCGTTGTATTTCGTCCACCAGGCGAGGCCAGTCCAGCCCCCCGCCAGAACGGCCCGCCACCAGGAAGACCGGGTGTGGGCACTCCAGAATCCATGGACCGCCGCGACCAGGAACAGGCACAGCAAGACATCGGTCAACGCGGTTCGACTGAACGCGATATGGATGTCGCTGAGTGCGACCAGTGTGGAGGCGACGAGACCGGCCGCAGGGCCAATCCATTGGCGAACGGACCACCAGACCAGCAGGATCGTCAAGCTGCCCGCAGTAATCCCGATCGCCACCGCGGCGACATTCCCCGGTCCGACCAGGACCATCAGGTACTCGATGAGGGTTGGCAGCAGGGGCGGTGCATACAGGTGCTGGTTGGGATAGTGCTCGTCTCCCTTTTCTCCAGTGTAATAGAAGTTGGACGCGTACACCCCTTCATCAAAATGCTCGACCCCCAGGCGGTCGGGCCAGGCGGCCCGCAGCCCCAGGCCCAGGGCAAACAGCATGAATGCCAGAATCCATTCGTGTCGCCGGATCGGCTCGGGGGTCAGGTCGGGTCTGGAATTCAAAGTCGTCGACACGCTGGACAAAGCCGGCTCCGCGTTTCACGTGAAACGATGGGGTACATTCGCGTCAGCCCCGGCGGGGACTGCGATCAACAAGTCAGCACTCATACCACCTGCGTGGGCTTGGTCACAACTGCGGACGGAAAACGGTGGGACGCCTGAACCACGGAATCCCCGACTTCTGTGGTTTTCAGGCTTCTGCGAGTCTGGGGACCCAGCGGGCATTGCGCGGGGCCTCAGATAATCACGGGACCAATCCGGTTACGTTTCACGTGAAACGGTGTGCTGGCTCAAAATCGGTGGCGTCGGTCGCTCGTGGTTGCCGTCCAGCCTGACCCCCGTTGACCTCTTGGGACCGTCGAGTGGCTGGGCTGCCTGGGCCGTCGCGTCAGGTTGATGTGATGAGGGGATCCCGGCTGGTCTCGTTTCACGTGAAACGGACGTCACTCGGCCAGGTCGTTCGGGCGGTGTCGCAAGCCTGCCGGTCGGCTCGGGTACGCCATTGCCAAGCCGGTTGGTTTAACTATGATCTACTTCGCATCTTAACCATTTTTGAGACACCCTCCCTGACATTCTGATCTACCGATGCCTACACCTGACGAACTCTACGCCGAAGCCAACAAGTTGAAGTCTGCCGGCCAGATTGAAGCCGCGGTTACCAAGCTCCAGGAGATCCTGGCGGTTGCTCCGGACCACGTCCTGACCCATTCCGCTCTGGCGGTCCATCTGCAGAAGCTGGGAAAGCCGGATGAGGCCGTCGCCCATGCCCGTCGGGTGACTGAACTTGAACCCAACGATCCGTTCTCCTTCACTCAGCTCTCGGTCATCTGTCAGCGGTGTGGCCGGATCCAGGAGGCGGAAGACGCCATGGCTCACTCGCACGTGCTGCAGGGTCGCACCCCGCATCGGCAATAATCGGCGGGCTTTAGCCTCGCCGGCCGGACCTCCATGTCGGCGATCGACTCACCTCTGGGTGGGTCGGGTCGCCTGATTGCATTTGACGGACTTCGCAGGGACTGTTTGGCCAGTGGTCCTGTAGCTGCGTCCCTAGTCGAGTGGCTGCTCGGGGGTCACGCCTGAGCTGCAGCCCGTTTGTTTCTCTGCTCGACATACCAATGGAACAGGGTCGAGAAGCAGGGCGAGAAGGCTGCGGGGTCCTGGGACAGCATCTCCTCCACCTCGGCGAAGGAATGAAAGGTGGCGGCATCGATCTCGACCGGGTCAATGCGTGGTTCCTGGTCGGTCGTCATCTCGTAGACGACGGTATGTTCATACGACGTTTCAGGCCCGGCGGGGAACTTGGCCAGCCAGACGAGTTCGCCGTGCAGTCCCAGTTCCTCTTCCAGTTCACGTGGGGCCGCCGTCTCGTACGATTCGCCCGCACTCAAATGGCCCGACGCCGACGTTGTGTACCGGCAGGGGTACTCGTCTTTCAAGGCGGATCGTTTCTGGAGCAGCAGTTCGCCCCGGGAGTTCAAGACCAGGATATGCACGGCCCGGTGCAGGAGTTTCTTGGCATGCACGACAGACCGTGGTGCCTGGCCAATGACCTGATCGTGCTCATCAACGACGTCGAAGATCTCTTCCGCCATGTCCTGGTGCCTGTGGGGTCCCTGCCTGATGTTGAACGCGAACATCATAGCAGGGTCAACAGGCTTGGCGAGCGGAACGGGTCCGGGCAGGGTCGCCATGCTGGGATATCTGGAACCGGTCTGAATCTCGGACCAGGTCAACCATGGGCGGCAGCGTGCAGTGCACCCGAACGATGGGCTGCGACGGTGCATCGAGTCAGTTGGCGACGGGTGGCGACACCTTCCTGGGCTTTTTCAGATCGTTGGTGATCCGCCACGCCAGACGACCCAGCAGCCGGAAGTAGATCAGGGACGTCGCGGGCACGATCGGACTGGTCAGAATCAGCAGGCCCAGTTGAAACCGGTTCAGCAGGTACAGTTGCAGGAATCCCACCGAACCCAGCAACAGGGCAGCCAGCACGTAAAAGCTCAGCCAGCACCACCACCACCGAAACAGGCTTCCGAGCACAGGCCGGGTCAGTGGGACCCAGATCGTATTGGCTTCCAGGGCCGACAGGAACGAGATCGGGAAGATCAGAAAGAAGAGAAGCGGGGTCAGGCTGTACCATTCGTAACCCAACTTGCCCGCGATCTGGCTGGATCCAAAGGCGATCGTCAGGGGGATGACTCCGATCCACCCGACATACATCAGTTCGACCATCCATTCGCGCCAGTTCGATTCGGGCCAGCTCTCGATCTGGTCCATGCCGGCTGCGGTCGATTCGAACACGAACAGGCTGCAGGCGACGGTATATGAGAAGGTAAAGATCGAGATCCAGATGATGGGGAGGACGAAGAAGGCCAGTGCGACCCCTACGGCGACACCGGCCCCCGCAACGACCCCCAGGAAGTAACTGATCCCGAAGATCGCGACAAAGCCCAGACTCATGTAGCCCCAGCGGACTCCCGTTTCGGGTCGGAACAGAAAAGAGACGATCCCCGATAAGAAGGTCCAGCGTGGCGGAGGCGGGATCACCTCCTGACGGACTTCGCCCAATCGATCGAAGAGGTTCCCCAACCGCAGGGGCTTGGTTTCCGGGATCGGGCCTGGTGTGTACTCGCCGATGGCAGTCGGAGGGGCAGTCTCGATTGGCTTGCGCTGATGTCGCTCGTAAGTTCGTCGATCAGGGACGTGGATAATCGATTGACAGAAATTGCAGGCGATTCGGGCGGGCTGTGGGCCCAGAGTCGCCGGGTTGAGCTCGTGGCAGATCGTGCATTCGAGAGTTACGGCCAGCGCCTCGGGCGCCGGCGTCTGACTCCGGGATGACTTTTTCGCGGCGCGTTCACTGACGGGCTTCTTCGGGACGTGTTCGTTCAGGCGGTCCTGATCGGGCGCGGCGATCTCGTACGTGTCCACCGGTTCCAGAGCCCGCCGCTGTTTTGCGGCTCGCGCGGCCAGAACGTTTTTCAGAGAGGGCACCTCGATCGTGGCCTGGCAGAACGAACACTCGACCGACTGGGCGGTCTCGACCAACGTGACGGCCATGCGCTCGTGGCAGGTCCGACATTCGACGACCAGAGGTTCGGGGGCTGGCTTAGACAATTCCGACACGAATGTAGCTCACGGCTTCTTCGAAATGTGAACGCGGTTTCACGTCGACTTCCGGGGGCGGTCAAGTCCTGCAATCGTGGCTCAGCCCATCCGGCCTCGAGCGAGTTCGGCGATCTGGAAGTATAGCAACTGTAGACGCGAGTGCCCGGCTGATAAGTATACTTATGTATATATAATGTCGCCATGGTGTCGGATGGGCGATTCCATCGTGAGCGAGGTGGCGTGTGCACCTGCAGCCTCCAGCGCCGCGCTCTCGACTTACAGGTTTCCGCGACCGTATGGCAATCGAAAACGATGCGCTCAATCAGAGAAGAATGCCGTTCGAACCTGCCATGATCCCGCGGTGGTCCTCGGCTTCAGTTTCTTGCCTGGGACAAAACTGAGGGAACAGGACTCACGAGTGTGTCGAGAATCATTCCGCAAAATCCGTCCGCTCAGATCGGCAGCCCGAATCTTGATTCCAGGGGACGACCTGTCGGCGATCAACCTGCCAACCGTCACCTGACCGGAGGTCGAGCATCTTGTCCCGTCGGGGGGATGTAACAAGCCAGAATGAGATTCTTCGTTTTCCGCCTGGTGATTTTTTCGCCGGGGCCATTTTCGGCGCAGCCGCATCACGGATGGCGTGGGGCCATGGATCGTGACGTAGTGGCGGACTCGGAATGGTCAGTGGGCCGAGCAGTCCTGGTGACAGGCGAAAACGAAAGGTCATCGCCTGTCACAAGAAGTTCAGGCGCTTCCCCGAGACCTGATCCACGGCGGACTGCTGTCCGTGGGTAAAGATGCTGGCTGCCACAAACGTACTTCCCAGGTCGAGCACCAGTCCAGCACAGGTCATGATTTGCCGGAGACGCCAGGTTCATTGAGCTACTGCGTGCTCAAAGCGTTTTGAGTGTGGTGCGCGGCCTGTTCAGATCGCACAGAGATCGCCAGGTGAGATGACAGACGGGCCCGCGGTCTGGCGTTGTTCGCACTCAATCTGCAAAGAGAGCGCTGTGAGAAAAGACCGCCATAAAATGCGAACTGCGGCGTGTTCCTCTGGCGGAACAGCCGCAGTTGCTGGGTCGAATCGTTGCAGGATTGCGACGGTGGAGTTCGCTTCGAGAGAGGCGAGGATCCTGCCGTGTGAGCACGGTCAGTTTGGTGATCCCGGCCTTCGATAAATGGTTTGGCACCTCCGACGGAATAACGCTCGCAACATCCGACCCGTAACGTACTCACGCAATATCTATTTCAGATTATCCGCGGGATCATCCAGATGGTTCCGGCCGATCCAGATGATCATGCCCCGGCGGTCTGACAGGAATATTCATCGACCGCCCCATTCGGCGAGTCCGCAAAATTCTGATGAGACAGAGCACACATTTAACGAAGTCTTCATCAGGCGATCGTCCGTACGCGTTCTGTTCCGATTGAGAGGGCCTGTTGCTGGTCAACGCCGACTCGCGGGCGTGCTTGAATCCGGCGCGACCGAATGGAAGAATCACTCAGCCGCTCAAACCATTCCACCACTGGAGACGAAGCCATGTCGCTGTTCTGCCGCGCTGTTTCTGCCGTTCTGTTGTCCGGCGTGATTTGCTTTGCTGTCGAACTGCAGGCGGCGCCTCCTATTCGCCCGGAACAGGCCAAGTCAGAAGGCAAGAAGGCAGACGAGGCCAAGTTCGAAAAGTCCGCGGACGAATTCGATCAGGCCGCGCTCGAAAAGAAATTCACCGAGGACATGTCCGGGGTCGTATTCGCCGGGAGCTACAGCGTCACCCGCGACAACACCGAAGCTCCCGCCGAGATGGAAAAGTACACGATCACGCGCGTCTCCAAGGGAGAAAACGGACTCTGGACCTTTCAGGCCCGCATTCAATATGGGAAGCACGATCTGGCCTTGCCCATCGCCTTAAAAGTGAAATGGGCTGGTGACACTCCGGTCATCACCTTGACCGATCTGACGATTCCCGGCCTCGGAACGTTTACCTCCCGCGTGTTGATTTACGGAGACCGGTACGCCGGGACCTGGCAGCATGGCAAGGTCGGCGGGCACTTGTGGGGACGGATTGAAAAGATCGACAAGACTGAAAAGACCGAAAAGCCAGCCGCTGGCGACGCGGGCAAAGAGGGAGACGCCGCGGCGAAAAAACCTTCAGGCAGCTGAAGCGGCCCAACTTTCTGGCGCGACGTGATGTCTGGGGGTTCCCCCAGGATCAGTTCATGAACCCCGGCGAATCATCCGGACGCGATGCGAACAATGTGGAGCGGGACCAGGTTGGGCGGCAGATTCCAACGGCACGAGTGGTTATTGAATACGATTGAAGGGAGTTCTCCATGCGACGGTTTCTGGTCGGGTGCCTGCTCATGCTGACAAGTCACGCCCCTGCGTCGGCGCAAGAACCGGCCGTGCCCAATGTCGTGTTGGGAATCCATGGCGGAGTCGGAGTACTGAAAAAGGAAATGACTCCGGAACTCGAAAAACAGATCCGTGCCGGGCTGGACGCGGCCCTCAAAGCGGGCTACGCCGCGCTGCAAAAGCCCAACGCCACCAGCCTGGATGCCGTCGAAGCGGCGATCCGCGTGCTGGAAGACGATCCGTCATTCAACGCCGGCCGAGGAGCCGTCTTTACACATGAGGGGAAAAACGAACTCGACGCGTCGATCATGGAAGGTCAGAACCGTAAAGCCGGAGCGGTCGCCGGGGTGACGACGGTCAAGAACCCGATCACCGCGGCCCGGGCAGTTATGGAGAAGTCCAAGCACGTCATGATGGTGAGCCGGGGGGCCGAGAAGTTTGCTCAGGACATTCAACTGGAAATCGTCGATCCCTCGTACTTCTGGACTGAACATCGCTGGAAGGATCTCCTCGAACGACTCACGCCGCAGGAACGAGAGGCCCTGGAAAAGAAAGGGCAGAAGACGGGGGCCGGGTTGTCGCCCGCCCGCCTACGGCTCGATGAACCCCGCGAGTGGAGTACCGTGGGAGCCGTCGCGATTGATCGTCAGGGAAATCTCGCCGCGGGAACCTCGACTGGCGGCATGACCAACAAGCGATTCGGCCGCATCGGTGACTCGCCGGTCATCGGTGCCGGGACGTACGCCGACAATGCCTCGGGCGCGGTCTCGTGTACGGGGCATGGCGAGTACTTCATCCGTTACACCGTCGCCCGAGATATCACCCTGCTGATGGAATACAAAGGCCTGTCGGTCAAAGATGCCGCCGACACGGTGATTCGCGACAAGCTGGAAAAAGCCGGAGGGGAAGGGGCGGCGATCGTGCTCGACCGAAAGGGAAACTTTGTCACCTCCCGTAACACCGAAGGACTCTATCGGGGTTACGTCACCGCCGACGGTCAGCGCTCAGTGCTGCTGTTCGAGAAGTAATCGGACTGATGCATCCAGTGTTCGGTGTCGTGTCGCACATCCATGCCGACTGGACGCGGGGCCGGATGGCCGAGTCCGAGTGACATCTCCGGCACCGTCTCATTTTCCCGGACCCAGCCAGCGGGCGACATCCTTGGCCGAGTAAGTAATGATCATGTCGGCCCCCGCCCGGCGGATCGAAGTCAGGATTTCCATCGTCGTCCGCTGCTCATCCAGCCAGCCTTTGGCGGCGGCCGCTTTGACCATCGAGTATTCGCCACTCACGTTGTAGGCACACAACGGCACGTCGGGGTGGGCCTGTTTTACCCGGCAGATGATATCGAGGTACGACAGTGCCGGTTTGACCATCAGCATGTCGGCTCCCTCGGCTAAATCGAGGGCGACCTCGCGCAGAGACTCTTGAGCATTGCCGGGGTCCATCTGGTAGGTGCGGCGGTCCCCAAATTGCGGAGTGCTTTCCGCCGCTTCCCGAAATGGGCCATAGAATGCCGACGCATATTTGGCGGCATAGCTCAGAATGGGGATCGATTCGTGACCGGCGGCATCCAGCCCGCGACGGATGGCGGAGACCATGCCATCCATCATTCCACTGGGGGCGATGACGTCGGCACCCGCTTGCGCGTGGCTGACCGCCTGTCGGGCCAGCAGATCGAGTGTGGGGTCGTTATCGACATCCGTTCGGCCATGGCGTTCCCGGAGTACGCCGCAATGCCCATGGTCGGTGTACTCGCAGAAGCACAGGTCGGTGATGACCAACAGATCGGCGGTCGTTTCCTTGATCTTTCGCACGGCCTGCTGGACGATTCCCTCGTCCCGCAACGCCGCCGACCCGGCGGCGTCTTTCGTCGCCGGAATGCCAAAGAGAATCACCCCCGGGATCCCTAAATCCGTGATCGACCGGATCTCGTCCGCCAGCAGATCCACGGTGATCTGGTCATGGCCGGGCATCGAACCGATGGGCTGACGCGTGTTGGAACCATGGCGGATAAACAAGGGCAGGATCAGGTCCCGCACACTGACTTCTGTTTCACGCACCAGTTCCCGCAGGACCGCATGCCCGCGAAGTCTCCGCAGCCGCAATTGAGGAAAATGGGCAGATGAATCAGGGACGGAAGTCATGGCGAGGGGATCCCAAAGGGGGGCGGGTATTTTCTCAGATGAATTTGAATACCCGGCGGTCAATTTTTCGGTTCATCGTCAGGCCGGGATGTTACATGTCTCAGCACAACCTGTGTTGGCCGGGGGGCAAACCCAGTGCGGTTCCTGATCTTGCCGAAGGCCGGGGGCCTGCGCCCGGTGGACTCACTGCCGACCTGGCCGGGTACCAGGGACAGGCTGCTCAGTGTCAGGTCCTACAATACGCGACCGCATCAAAAAAACAAACGACCCCGCTGTGCAAGCACAGCGGGGTCGTTGTTATGGTGATCAGAATCTCCCGACAGGCGGGACTAGCCGATCAATTCCTTAATCGCCGTGCCGCCGTTGGCCAGCTTCATCGGACGACCATTCTTCGACGTGTGGACCGTATCCAGCGGAATTCCCATGGCCTGGGCCACGGTCGCCCAGATATCCCCGGGGAGGTAAGCCTGGCTGATGCAACTGGTTCCATCCTGATCGGTTTCACCGACGGCCAGGCCGCCTTTCAGGCCGCCACCGCCGACCATGACGGACCAGCTTGCAGCCCAGTGATCACGACCGACGTCCTGGTTGATTCGGGGCGTACGACCGAATTCGCCCATCCAGACAATGGTGGTGTCTTTCAGCATGCCGCGCTGCTCCAGGTCGGTCGTCAAACCGGCGATGGCGCGATCGAGAACCGGCAAACGCTGGTTCTTCAGCGTGTTGAACACGCCAGCGTGCAGATCCCAACCACCCAGGTCGACTTCCACGAAGGGAACGCCGGCTTCCACCAGGCGACGGGCCATGAGGCAGCCCATTCCGAACGGGTTGCGGGCCCCGGCACCCATGGCACCACCCGCGGCGTTGGCGCCAGTCCCGCAGTAGAGTTGCACCATTTCGGGACTTTCTTCGTTCACCTTGAAAGCCGACATCTGCTTCGAGGTAAACAGGCTCATCGCCTTTTTGTAAACGTCCTGATGGTCTTTGGGGAGCTGGCCGCGATCAGACCGAATGAAATCGGTCTCGATGGCGTCGAGCATCATCTTCCGCTGATTGAACCGGGCGTCTGACAGTTTGTCATTGGCTCCGGCGTTGCGGATCTCGCCATTGCTGTCGACCTGGAACGGGGAGTGCATCATCCCCATGAACCCCGGCCCCATGCTCGGACCGTTGATCGACACGAACGAGGGAATTTCGAGATCTTTCCGCTTCGAGCCCAGTTCATAGCTCACGACCGAACCAAACGTCGGGTGGACGACGGTCGGATTCGGGATGTAGGCCGTGTGCATGTAGTACCGGCCACGGTTGTGGTCGGCTTCACGCGTGCTCATCGAACGCACGACCGACAGGTGCTTCATGACCTTGGCGGTTTCGGGCATGTGCTCCGAAATCTGCAGGTCTCCGCTCGTGCCGATCGGCTTGAATTCGCCACCGTTCTTCGATCCGGGCTTCAAGTCCCAGATGTCGATGGTCGGGGGGCCGCCGCTCATCCACAACAGGATGCAGGCCTTCTGGTTCTTGCGAACTTCCGCGGCGTTCGCCTGCAGGTGATTCAGGAATTGCAATCCCGGAATCGCCACGGCCGACGACGCCAGATGCTGCATGAAATGGCGGCGTGACATGCCGGCCGGGACAGAGAGCGAGGGAGTGAGCATCGGATTTACCTTACAGAGAGAAGAGAGGTTTTGAAGGGAGGTCGCCGTACTAGCTTTGCTGTGGATTAAAGGATTTCATGACGAGGGCTGCTCTCGCCAACAAGTCAGTGATTCAAAATGAACTCGTTCGAGTTCAGCAGCGCCCAGTAGAGGTCCTGAAAGGCTTCCAGTGGTGACGACGCATTTTGCAGAATCCGTTCGGCGGTCTTGATTTCACGTGATGACGGGGCCCGGGACAGAGTGGCCAGGTAGAGTTCTTTGACTTTCTCGACCGGCTTGGCTTTGTCGTTCAGGACATCATGCAGCAGGGTTCCCTTGTTGTCGCTGATGGCGTTCTGCATCAGTTCGCCATTCATCATCATCAAGGCCTGGGGAATCGTGCCATCAAATGTCGTCAGCTCATCGTTCTCATCGGTCCCGAAGGCCTGGACGAACTGCTGCATCCAGCGTTGACGAGTCTGCTGGGCTTTCTCCCAACTGCCAGATCCCGATTTGTGGGCCCCGGTGGCCACAATCAGTGAATCGTACAACTGTTCTGCCGACATCGATTTCAGATACATGTGACTGAAGATGGCCACATCGCCGTCGGCGGGGTTATCCCGCTTGGTCTTGGGGTTCTTCATGTTCACCCGACTCGACAGGTTGTAGGCTTCCGAATTGCAGATCCAGCGAATCAACTGCCGCAGGTCGTATTTGGCGGTCACGAATTCGTGCGACAGGCGTTCGAGCAGCACCGGATTCGTGGGCGGATTGTGCGGGCCCATGTCGTCGACCGGTTTGGTGAACCCGTAGCCGAAGAAATGGCCCCACATGCGGTTGACCATCGCATCCGACAACTGGTTCCGCTCCCCGACCGCGATCAGGCTGGCGAGTTCCCGACGACGATTCGTCGAGGCATCGGGATTGACCTCGGTTCCCAGGTATTTCGGGAAGGCGACTTCCAT
>JAFEBR010000354.1 GCA_018242565.1 Planctomycetota bacterium
ATAGACAGGGGCCGTCCGGGGCCCAACGGGAACCGCCTCAGCTGCGTTTCGGTCAAGCACCGGGTCGGGCGCCATACGGTCTTCTCATTTGCGATTCGGGGCAGAGGCGGTATGATTCCGCGCCGTCATGGTGCGGGCCGGAGCCTGCCCAGAATTCCTGGTTCGTGAAAGGATGAACTGAATGCCGTTGATTCGCAGACTGGCCGCCGCATGTCTCTTGGTTCTTGTTGTGCCTGGGATCGGGAACGGAACTGCCGAAGCCGGGCCGTTTTCCCAGCTCGTTGTGTTTGGAGACAGCCTGAGCGATGTCGGAAACGTGTACATCGCCACTGGGCTGAGCACGGGAGTTCCCTATCCGCCCGCGCCCCCGTATGCTCCGGGGCGTTTTTCAAACGGCCCCATCTGGATCGATGATCTGGCCGCGTCCCTCGGGATGCCGTCTCCCGACCCATTTCTCGCGGGAGGCACGAACGTCGCTGTGGGAGGTGCGGAATCCGGTTCCGGATACACCGTGGACGGGGTGCCGAATTTACAGACGCAGGTGGGGATTTACCTTTCCAGCTTGGGGGGCGGCGCGGTGGATCCGGGGGCGCTCTACGTCCTCTGGGCTGGCTCGAATGACTATCTGCACGGGCAAACCAACCCCCTGATTCCGTCCAGCAATGTGGCGGGGGCGGTCGCGGCACTGGCGTCACTCGGAGCGACGCATTTCATGGTTCCGAACCTGGTCCCGTTGGGGGACCTGCCAGTGGCGATGAACGATCCGAATCCCCTGGTCCGACCGGCATTGAACACACTCTCGGCCGAGCATAACCTGTTGCTCAAACAGCAACTCGACGCGCTGTCGGCGGCGTATCCGATCACCATTTATCAGCCCGATATGCATTCCCTGTATCTGGATATTGAGGCCAATCCGGCTGCGTTTGGCTTCACCAACATCACCTCCGGCGCCTTGTCGGACGGTGATGTCGGCGCGGCTGGCTACCTGTACTGGGATGAACTCCACCCCACGCAGGCCGGTCACGCGCTGATCGCCGCGCAGGCGTTCACTTCGATTCCCGAACCCTCCACCATGGTCATGTCGTCGATGCTGTTGGGGATTCTGGGGATGGTTTCGTCGTACCGTCGGTTTAAGAAGGGCACGGTTGCCGTGTGAGGTTGAACAGGGGAGTGACGTTTCAAACCACATTCCATCGAGCGCCCGGTGGGATGGAATTCCCATAACTTTTGAAATGCCACCCCCACGATCTTTGTTGGAAGGAGCCCCTTCTCCCATCAGGGAGCAGGGCCGGGGAAGCCGGGTGCAGGTCCAGCCCTGGATGGGTAAAAGAACCATTCCGTTTAGCAGAACCGGCGACGCATCGCCTGTGTCGCCGGTTCTGGGCCGATCCCGGTGCCGACGTGCGCGGGAATCTCCGCAACTGTCAGGATTTCCAGCTTGTGGTCGCGAACATCGGCTGAGTTGAACTGGCCGCAGGATTCCTGGTTCTCGCCGAAGTCCTATGGGGCCGTCTTGAGTCGGCTTCAGCCGACCCTGTCTGCTGACAGCGTTGGAGATGAATGCCCCATGTTGCCGACCTTGGTAATCGGCGGCGGACTCGCAGAATCTGCCAGAGGTGCTGTGTTCAGGAATTCGTCCCTGTATGACGTTACGTCAGCACTTCGTTGATGATCGTTCCCGGGCAGATGATTTGCGGGCGCGACTGGCTGTCCATGAGCGACAGTTCCGGCGGCACGCCCAGGCAATGGTAGACGGTGGCCAGGAGATCGACGGGGGCCACCGGGTTGGCGGCGGGATAAGCGGCATGCCGGTCGGAGGCCCCGTACATGGTGCCGCCGCGGATCCCCGCGCCCGCCAGGATGGACGTGAAGCAGTTCGGCCAGTGATCTCGGCCATCTCGCCCCGCGCCGGCGTCGCTGTTGACCTGCCCGATTTTGGGAGTGCGGCCGAATTCACCGGTCCAGATGATGAGCGTCTCGTCGAGCAGACCGCGGGTCTGCAAATCATCAAGCAGCGTCGAAAACGCCAGATCGGCGGCGGGCATCAGGCGATCTTTCAGGTCGATGAAATTCCGGGAATGGGTATCCCAATAGACCGAAACATTCTTGATCCCGTCGTTTGGCCAGAACACGGTTACCAACGGCACACCGCGTTCCACCAACCGCCGGGCCTGCAGCACCGATTGTCCATGTGGATTCAATCCATACCGAGCCCGCATTTCCGGCGTTTCGGCGTCGAGGTCAAAGGCTCCTTTGCCCGTTGCCGAGTGCAGCAGATCGAACGACCGGCTGTAATGTCGGTTGACGGCCGCCAGGGTCGCGTTATCCGCTTGCTCACGCACTTGCCGATCAATTTTCTGCAGGAGCGCGCGGCGATCGTCGAGGCGGCGCAGCGAGATCTCGGCAGGGAGTTCAAAATCGCCCACGCGATAATCGGGAAGTGCGGGGTTGGCATCGATCGTCAACGGATCGCACGCGGGTCCCAGCCAGCCGCCGAACTGGCCTCGGCTCTGCTCGACAAAGCGCGGCACATCCCCCGGCACTTTGGGACGCATCGAGACAAACGGCGGCAAGGGGTCGTGTCCGCGGCCGAGTTTCGTCAACACGGCACCGAGATGCGGCCAGTCGGTGTAGCGTGCGCCGCCCGGCAGAGGCGGCATGCCTGTGAGCAGAAAATGGGTGGCGACTGTGTGGTCGACGTTGTTATGCGTCATCGAGCGAATGATGGCCAGCTTGTCTGTGCGACTGGCCAGCAGTGGAAAATGCTCGCAGATCCGAATTCCGGGGACCTGGGTGTCGATCGGCTGAAACGGACCCCGTACTTCCGGCGGCGCGTCAGGCTTGAGATCCCAGGTATCCTGTTGTGCCGGACCGCCCCACATGAACAACAGGATGCAGGCCTTGGCCCGTCCGAAACTTGCCGATGCGGCGGCGGTGGAATCCGAACCGCCGATTGTTTCACGGGCTGCCACGAGTTGCGGCAGATTCAGCCCCAGCAGACTCAACGCCCCCGCACGCAACACGTCACGCCGGCCCGCGGTGTAGGAGTTCCAGAAATTGGGGCAGGGAGTCGATGGCATGTCAGTGAGCGATTTCAAGGGGCATGGTCACGTCATTCTCAGAATACCGTCGCCGCGAACGGCCTGGTAGAGAAACTTGTCGGTCAGCAGCAGTTCCGCATCGGGACGTGATTTCGATGCAGGAGGCTTTCTTTTCGGAGTGTCTGATCAATCAAGATGGGTAACGTCGAGTTGCGGAAGATGAGTGGACGCTGATTCGAGGGGCCTTTTGA
>JAFEBR010000355.1 GCA_018242565.1 Planctomycetota bacterium
GAATGCGGCTGAGCAGTTGGGTCACGTTCGTAGAACGTGCCGAAATGGGCTCATTGGCCAGGTAGGCCTCCAGGTCGTCCGCCAGCTCGCTCGCCGAGTTGTATCGTAGCTCGGCTGGTTTTTGCAGACATTTGAGAGCGATCATTTCCAGATCGGGGTCGGCCTTGGGGTTCAAGATGCGGGGGAGCACGGGGTCTTGCTCGAGGACCATCAGCACGACATCGACGGGGGACGCCGCCTGGAAGGGGGGACGCCCCGTCAGGCATTGGTACAGAATAGCTCCCAGGCTGTAGATGTCGCTGGCCGGTCCGACTCGACCGCGGCTTCCGGCCGCCTGTTCCGGGGACATATAACTCGGGGTGCCGAGGACGGCCCCGGTCCGCGTCAGCGACTCAATACTGGGCGGAGCCTCGCCCGGAGCGCGTTCGACGTCGATTCGCTTGGCCAGGCCAAAGTCGCTCACGAGCGGGTTGCCATCGGAGTCGATCAGGATATTCGATGGTTTTAAATCGCGATGAATGACTCCCTGCTGATGGGCATGGGCGATGGCTCGACAGATGGGGAGCAAAATGGCCGCCGTCTCGCGCGGGGGCAATGGACCGTCAGCCAGTTTGCGGGCCAGTGTCGTGCCGGCCACGTACTTCATGCTGTAAAACGGCTGCCCCTGATGCTGGCCCACTTCGTAAACGGGCACAATTTGCGGGTGTTCGAGACGGGCCGCCGAGGCGGCCTCGGCACGAAACCGGGCTACGTCGCCGGTCGAGGCCAGAGCCCCCTTGCCGATCATTTTCAAGGCGACCTGGCGATCGAGCCCGGGTTGGCGGGCCCGGTAGACGACCCCCATCCCCCCTTCGCCGATTTTTTCCAGCAGTTCGTAGTCGCCCACCCGGCCGAGGGCCAGTTCAGACAGGCCACCCAGTAATCGTGCCGGCGTTACGGCACCCCCGGCGGAGATCGCCGGTTGACTGGCCGGGGCATCTGCGGAGGCCAGATCATCGGCCAGCAGTGCCATGGCCCACAGTTCCCGGAGTTCGCGGGCAAGGTCCGGGTGTTGCCGGGCGGCTGCATCGATATCGGGGGGCGTTCCCAGTTGGCGTTGCTCGACCAGTTCCGCCAGGATTCCGGCCAGTCGTTCATCGTCAACTTGTGTTGTCATGGTGGAGCGGCCTGTGGACGGGGCGTCAGCAACGCGGTCGGCTGGAAACGTGGCGTCGCCCAGGGGCGAGGCAGGGGCAGATTCTCTTTCGGGAATTGTAGCGGAACGGCCAAGCGTCTGGCGACCCGGAAAAAGCCCCAAGACAAACGGTGCCTGGCGGTGCGTCAGGGCCGAGACCGGTCGCAAATCGGATCTATGGGTCGGCAGCACCTGCCTACCCATTCATCACCGGCTGAACTATGCTGCCGCATCGAATGGCAGTGTGATGGATTTGGCCCCGGGCGTTCAGGTCGTCGCCGCGATTGCCAGTTGAGGCGAATGATCGCACGGGACAGCTCGAAATTCTCGAATCGTGGCGCGGAGTAGAGATTGGAACATCGTTTGCATGCTCGGATGTTAATCTCCTGCGCCGGAGATCCCGGATCTGTTGCGCGCCGAGCGGGAACCGTTGTTGCCCAGACAGGTTTGTGAATCTCCATGGACGTTATCTACCGTTACGATCCTTACGCTCCCATCGAACGCCGACAGGTGCCGGATGCGGAATCGGCCCGTCAACGCCTGGTCGAAGGCAACGATCGCTTCGTCGGACTGATCGCCCGGATGCAGCAGCGGATGCTGGGCGGTGCCGATGTGGAACCGATCGTACTCCCCGTCTGCCCGGTTACGATGGGACTGCCGCTGTATCCCGGCGCCGTTCCGGCCCAGGCCCCTTTTGCGATCGTGATGGGGTGCGCGGATGCACGAGTCCCCGTCGAGCAGGTCTTCGATCTCGCATTCAATGATCTGTTCGTATTGCGGGTCGCCGGCAATATCCTCAGTACCGAGGGACTGGGGTCGTTGCAGTATGCACTATCGAGTTTCGCCGAGAGCCTGAAACTTGTGGTCGTGCTCGGACATTCCAAATGCGGAGCAGTCTCGGCGGCGGTGGACTCGTATTTGCGTCCCGAATACTACGTGGACTTGGCCACCACGCATGCGCTGCGCGGGATTCTCGACCAGGTGCAACCCTCGGTGCGGACCTCGGCCCTGGCGGTTGGCCGCAAAAGCGACGGGTTGATCTGCGACCTGGACGAGCGCTCGTTGATCACGAGTGTGGCCGTATATGTGAACGCCGCGATGACCGCCTTGTCACTGCAGCGGGAAATTCGGTCGTATGGCTCGCATGCCCCGCCGGTCGTGTTTGGGGTGTACGATTTCGACATGCTGCGCGTGCAGGACCTGCCAGGGGCGACCGCGTCGGCATTGCGTTCGGCTCCTGCCTCGGCTGACGAACTGACGGCTTACGCGGCTGAGGTGGTGACGGCGCTGAAACTCATCGAAGACTTGGGCGAATCGCAAAGTCACAAGATGTCCGTCCATTGGTGACGCCGCTGGACGTGGTCGGGGCCTGGGCCCGCCTGTGAACCACGGCGGTGCTTGGGCGTAGCGATCGAGCGATCGGCGTTGAGATATCGCTCGCAGCGTTCGCGTCAATGTGGGGGGGGGCGGAACCGGCCTGTGTCCACCAGTTCCCTCGGTGAAACGGTTTGAGTCCCTGAAAAATCAAGCGAGCCTGATGACGCCAGGTTTTCAGGGCGGGGCTAGGAATGCCCTGCGCGACATTCAGCCATCCGTCATAAAGAGTGCGCGTGCCATAAAAATCCTGCGCCCCGGCGATCTGCTCGACCCTTTGATCGAGCAGGTCGAGGAAACAATGATCAATGCGGACAGGCGACGTCGTCGGCGAAATCCAGGCACTACCGCAGCAGACTCCAGTCCATGTGCCCGCTCAGGACCAGTCCCCACTCGGGGATCGATTCTTCCGCATCGGGGCGAAAAACCCAGTCGCGGAGTTCCGCAGCCGTGGGGAATTGCGGATTCACAATCACAGACCCTGGTGGGGAGCCGTCTCGTTTCAGAGTCTCGGCAGTTTGTTCTGAGATCAGGATCAATTGAATCGCGCCCGCAAATCATGAAAGCCTGATCGGAAGAGTTGGTCGAGTGGGTTTTCGCCGATTTCCTGGGCCTGGCACCGTTGACCGCCACACGACCATTGGAACCAGGCCGGGCGATTCGTGCCGCCGTTTGGGTATGTTGGAATCGGACGGAAATTTCGGGCGACGGGATTGACGCCTGGATGTTTTGAGTATAAAAGATATAAAAGTGGTACGACTTATGTATCTTTCGACGGTTTGGTGCCGATGCGCTTGTCACTGCAAACAGATTACGCGTTGCGGACGCTGATGTTCTTGGCGACGCGTCGATCTCAGGGGCGGGCGACGATCGCTGGCGTCTCCGAGTTTTTTCGAATTTCCGCGGCCCATGTCGCCAAGGTGGTCAACCAATTGGCTCGATTGGGTTATGTCCGCAGTGTGCGCGGCATCGGAGGGGGAATCGAATTGGCGAAAGAGCCGGCGCAGATTCCGGTCGGCGAAATCATTCTGGCCTTCGAGGGGCACATGCATCTCCTCGAATGTGTCGGAGCCGACAATGTCTGCGTTGTTGAGAAACACTGCAAGCTGCGTGGGGTTCTGGCCCACGCCGAGAAGTTGCAGTTGGATTATCTCCGGCAAGTCAGCCTGGCAGAGGTGTTGCCCATTTAGCCGGCGCGGTTGTCGCAGAGTCAGGTTGTGGTCGCTCAAGCGTTCCGCCGGTCTTGCTGCGCGCCGTGCCAACCCACAGACCAACAACGGTTGTTCGTTGTCTGGCGGTTTCACGTTTCAGTCCTTCAGTTTCAGGAAAGGTGCTCAATCCATGATGTCGAATCGCGCTCGTATCGCCGTTCTGGTGAGTGTCGCGGTCGTTACGGCCGCTGTCGCAGTCAGTCGGCACTCACGTGCGGAGGAACAGTCCAAGTCCAATGACCCCGCTTTGGAACGAACTCGCAAACAGGTGCTGATGCTGGATGACCTGTACAAGACGGCGGTCGTATTCATCACCGACAAGTACGTCAACTCGGATGCCGATTTCGCGGCGGGGAGCGCGGCCAAGGCTTTGTTTGGGGCGATGAAGAAGAAGGGCTGGCACGATGTGCGGTTAGTCGATGCAACGGGGGACCCGATTATGAAGTCGAACCTGCCGGCTGATGACTTTGAGAAAGAGGCGATCAAACTGCTGCTGGCCGGCAAGCCGAGTCCTGAACAGGTGGTCGAGAAAGACCAGAAACGCTATTTGCGGGTGGCAACACCGGTCCCGGTGGTGCTGAAGAAATGCGTCATGTGTCATCCGCATTATGCGGACGTCAAGGAAGGTCAGCCGATCGGCGCGCTGTTGTACACGCTGCCGATTGAATAGTGGCGCTGGCCAGTTTTCTGTTTTCGGTCGTCTGCGCTTAACCCCGGTTCGTCACCCAGGGTGCCAGTGGATGGTCTGTCACCGCCGCTGGCCTTGGGTGGCGTAACTCGCGGTTTTGCCCGCATGTGTGCCGCGGCGAGCAGTGGGAAAGCCACGCTAACCGTGGGCGCTCAGGTCGAATCGATCGACGGGCCGCAGATGACCAACAGTGGTCGCGACAAACTCGTGTCGTTGCAGAGTGTGGTCGAACCTCAATTGAGACTGGCAGGGTGTCGCTTTGATGCAGGGTGCCGCAGGACGCCGCCTGAGTGGTGGTTCGTCTGGCACCGCAGGTCAGAGCTGTGCCGTCGGTCGGATTGGAATACGCGGGGGAGGGATGTTCCTGGTCCCAGGCTGGAGTTCGAACGTGCTCGTGACAAGCCTGTTGCCAACGACTTCGTTGTGATTGGCCTGGCTGCCACGATCTTGTCTGAAGCCTGTGTTTTGCGGCTGGTGGGCTTGTTGCCATACCTGCTGTGTTTGGCGTCCCGGCGATCTGCGGGGGCGTGGGATGTTTGAATCTTGGCGATGATCTGGACGCGGCCCCCCGCCTGATGATCGTGAAATCCCCGCCGCGTCGTTCGGCCTCGGGCGTCTCGTTGTGCCAGTCGCCCTGATCTGCAACGTGCATGATTGTAATTCGGCTGGCGGGAAGCTGGTCGGGCTGACATACTGCAGTGCTGTAGAGAATTGCTGGCCGCCTTACGGCGGACTCGCGATACGGTTGTTTCGGGCTGGAACTGCAGATCGAGGGATCCATGGCAGCCAATCGTCAAAGTGTCGAACTGGGGCCGTTTCTGTATGGGCCCAATGCGTGTTCATACCTGGCCTCGGAACAGTCGGCGTATAACGTGCGGTTGCTGCCCCAGATGTCGGCCGAGCGCTATCAAGAGCTCTTGTCACGCGGCTGGCGTCGTTTCGGCTGGCGGTTGTTTCGGCAAAAATGCCCGACCTGCACGCAATGCCGCGGCCTGCGATTGAACGTGGCGCAGTTTCGGCCGAATCGCAGTCAACGGCGCAATTTGCGAGACAACGCGGGCCTGCGGGTGGTCATCCAGCCACCCACACTGACTGAGCGACATTTAGAAATGTACAACGCCTTTCATGCGGACATGCAGATCCGGCGGGGGTGGGAGGGTGAGGGGATTGACGCAGCCGGCTATGGGGAGTCGTTTCTAAAGGGGGGCGGCGACTGGGCCCGGGAGTTCTTATATTACGCCGGAGAGGAACTGGTGGGGGTTGGCCTGGCGGATGTTGTGCCCGCCGCACTATCGAGTGTGTACTTCTATCACGACCCGCGATATCGGTCGCGCGGACTGGGGGTCTTCTCGGTGCTGACACAATGGGCCTACTGCCAGACACATGGTTTGCGTCATCAGTATCTGGGCTACTGGATCGCGGCCTGCCCCTCGATGGCCTACAAGAGCCAGTATGAGCCGCATGAATTGCTCGCCGGGGCGCCGTCGGATGCCGAGGAACCGGCCTGGTACTCGCCCGTGGCCCGGTCCTGATTGCGTGAGATGACGGGGACTGTGCGGGCCGCGATATGTTTCGATGCTCAGCACGAGGCGCTTTGAGCGATTTGCAGATCGGGCTCATGAGGCGGACCGCAGGAACGCAGTGCGGGGAGGGTTTTCGTGCAGCCGCAGGGAGTCCGTGACGCGGCGAGCGGTTTGACAAGGATCGTCAACAGCAGCCTGAGCACGATCGAGTGACTGCAACGGCTCATGACATCGGTCGTGCGATGCCTGTTGGCAATGTCGGTCACGATGCGGCGTTTGCTGACGCGGTTTACCGATGATTCGCGCAGGGTTCAAATTAAATTGACCGAAAGTCGATCGAAAAAAGTTGCCGAAGGTGACCGTTTCTTGCCATTTGGCAGCATCTGTGGACGAGCGCTCTGTGGGTTGTTAAGACCAGCCAAGTGGTCCAGCGGAGCGGGTCTCTGAATTGGGATGCACGGTCCGCTGGACGTGTAGGGCGAGTTGCACGCAGACGGTTCCATTACTGCGATTCTGGTTGGGAATTATGGTTCGGCGGATCATTTGGCCGACGATGATGGTCTGTGGCCTCTGGCTCATGATCAGTATTCCCACGACGGTGTATCTCGCGTGGCTGGAAAGCCGGACGATCCAGGTACGGAAAGAGACTGTGCCTTCGGCGCGAGCCGCGCGGACCATGCAGATGGCTGTTTCGCGCCTGCAGGCGGAATTCATTGACCGATTACGGCATCAGGAATGCATTCCGGTTGAGCGGCTTGAGCACTTTGACCGGGTTTTCAATGAGGCCCGCCAGAGCGCAACGGACGATGTCCTGTTGCCTGAAGAACCCCGAATAATTGATCGCGTGCAAAAGTCGTGGCAGGCGTTTCGAGAATTTGTCGGACCTCAGGGACGTGCCGATTCGTCGACAGCGGCAGGCGAACGGAACCTGGATGACGTGGCGCAAATGGCCGAACTTGGGCTGGCGGTCACCAATGCCTGTGAAGATTGGGTGCTGGTGAATCGGGGACGGATTGACGAAGCGTTTGATTACCGGCAGCGGATGCAGTTTCGGTTCTTTGTGCTGCGGGCGATTTATCTCGCTTGTGGCCCCGTGGTCGGTGTCTTTGCTGGTCTGTGGATTGCCCGCAGTTTGCGGAGGTCGATTTCCGAGATCAACGTCAAACTATCGCTCGCTTCGGGGGATCTGGAAAAACATCTGGGAACGGACCATATCAATCTGCCCGGAATTCCCGTGCAGACCACCCAGGCGGATGAACTGCAACATGTGGGAGCCCAGGTGGAAATCGTCTCGACCCACATCACCGAGGCGGTATCCGTCTTGTTGCGTGCCCGACAAAAAGTCGTCGATGCGGAACGGTTGGGGGCGATCGGGACTCTCGCGGCCGGGGTCGCCCACGAAATTCGGAATCCGTTGACGTCGATCAAACTGTTGATCCAGACGGCGCCGCGTCGTGACGGAACCGCATTGCTGGAAGATCGTCCGTTGGGAGTCGTCCTGAATGAGATCTCGCGGATGGAAGACACGGTCAAGGAATTGCTCGAATTTGCCAAGCCGCCGCAATTGCAGCGGATCCGCTTCGACCTCCGGGATTCGGCGCACTATGCCTTGAGCCTGGTGCATGGGCGAGCCCGTCAGCGCGAGGCCACTCTGATGGCGGATGTGCCCGCGGTTCCCATTGTGATGGAAGGGGATCGACATCAATTGCAGCAGTTATTTGTCAATCTGCTGATCAATGCGCTCGATGCCGTCGATCCCCAGGGGCGAGTCGAGTTCAGGCTGCACGTTTCGTCCCCGGAGGATCGCATGGCCGTCGTCACGGTCGCCGACGACGGGCCGGGAATCGTGGAGTCGGAATTGCAGCAGATTTTTCAGCCGTTTCGTACGACTAAGCCTCATGGAGTCGGGTTGGGACTGGCCTTGTGCAAAGAAATCGCCGAGCGTCACGAAGGGGCGATTGAGGCGCGTAATCGTGCCGTGCGCGGCGCCGAGTTCGTGGTGCGGTTGCCCCGCGTCGTGGCCTGATTCTCCGTCGGCGGATGCCAGTGTCTCGTGGCCTATCGAGATCCGGCGTGCTATTTGCACAAAATGCGCCGAGCCAGGCCGAGTCCTTCAGTGACGTCGCAATTGGCGCTCTGGGCCGACAGAATGGTGGCTGGATGGAAATCGGTTCTGAATCAAGGAGAGCCTATGCAGGCGAGCGTCTGGATGTTCAATCGAAGCGCTGACCGACCGGGGGCGAGATCGCGGGGTATAAACGACCTCGTGCCATTCCTCGTGGTCTGGCAACTCGCCTGGGTGGTCGGCACGGCCCCGCCACTCAACGCCGCGGAACCATTGCAGGCAGATGTTGCACAGGTCGCGACGGTTGAGGAGTTGTGGCGTGGCTACGATCCCACGGCGTTGCCGTTAGATCTCGAACCGATTCGCGCCTGGGACGAGGGCGACGTGCAATTGCAGTCGCTGCGTTTGACCGGCGAAATCGTTGATGGCGTGCCGGTGCGGGTGTATGCGGTGCAAGGCGCGCCTCGGACGGGAAGTCGACTGCCGGGGGTCTTACATATTCATGGGGGAGGACAGACCGCCTCGGTCGATTGGGTGCGCTACTGGGGCCGACGTGGCTACGTCTGCGTCACGTTTGATTTTTGCGGGAAGTGGGAGCAGCGAACGGAATACACCGACTGGGGGCCGCTCAAGCAGGGGAACATGGCCCAGGCGTCGGGTGGGTTTCAATTGCGGCCGACGGTGCGGGAATCGTCGTGGTTTCACTGGACGCTGGTTTCCAGGCGGGCCCTCACGCTGTTGTCGCAGCACCCGCAGGTGGATCCGAACCGACTGGGGATTTTTGGGATCAGTGTCGGTGGCACGTTGACGTGGATGGTCGCGGGCGTGGATGCACGCGTCAGAGCCGCCGTGCCGATTTATGGATGCGGCTACAACTACGATCGTCGCAACGAACGCTGGGGACTGCTCGTCGCGAATGCCGACTACAACCTGTTTCAAAAGTTGCTGGGCCCCGAAGCCTATGCCCCGTCAGTCCGCTGTCCCGTCCTGTTTCTCAGTGCCACAAACGATGGCCATGGCCTGATGGACCGGGCCTACGACGCGCTGGGGGCCACTCAGGCGCCGAAGTGGCAGGCGATTTCGCCTCGAACCGATCATCATGTCGATCCCCGCGAAGGGCGCACCTTGCCGTTGTGGATGGATTGGCAGCTCAAAGGCGCTGCTCCCGTCCCCGGCTCTCCGAAAATGCGAGTGACTTTGAATCCAGCCGGCGAACCGACGGCGGAGATCGAGTGCGAGCAGGAGGACCAGGTGACCGACGTGGCGGTGTATTACGCGCTGGGAGATGAACGGCCGCAGATTCGGTTCTGGCGCAGCGCGCGGGGTGATCGGATGGGGCCCTCTTGGCGGGGGACGCTGCCGGTGCTGGATGCGTGGGATGACCTGTTCGCGTTTGCCAACGTGACCTATATGAGCGGGGCCTGTCTGACGACGAACCTGGTGCATGTGATTCCCGCACAATTGGGGCGGGCCCGCGAGTCGCTGGTCTGGCGGGCGGCCTGGGAGCAGGGGGAGAGCCCCTTGTCGCATTGGAAATTCCATGGCGCGTATACCGATCCGAATCTCGACTGGACACACCTGGTGTACAGCAACGAAGAGCCGGTCGGTCCCACCGTTGGATTCGCGCTTGCGCATCTGGGAGATCCCGTACCGGTCAAACTGTACACCCATCTCATTGGCGATCCGCAGTATCACGGTCGGCCGGGGGATCGGCTGTCGTTCGCCGTGCGTGGCGAGTTCACGGCTGACGGGCTCAAGCTGACGGTGATTGAGAA
>JAFEBR010000356.1 GCA_018242565.1 Planctomycetota bacterium
AGCGTGAATTCCTCGCGACCCGAGGTCGCATTCCAGATCTTGACCGATTCGTCGATGCTTCCGGTTGCCAGCCGATTCCCATTGGGCTCCCAACTCACGGCCGTTACTTCGTGGGAGTGCCGTAGCGGGCCGACAACCATTTTTTCCGCCGCGACATCCCAGATTCTCGCCGTGAAATCGTAACTTGTGGATGCGAGCTGGTTGCCCTTGGGGCTCCATCCCAATGCATGAATTGCACTGGCATGCCCGTGCAGCGTCGTGATCTTGTCGCCGGGATTCGTGCCCGAGATCGTCAACGTTCCGTCGAAATGTCCACAGGCGAAAAGTTGTTCGTCTGGACTCCAGGCCCCGGAGCTGACCCCCTGCGGGTGGGCGACCCCCGAAATCAACCGACCCGAATTGATGTCCCAAATCTGGATGCTGCCTTCCCGGCCGCAGACGGCCAGACGCATTCCATCGGAACTATACGCCACGGCCGCCACCGCTGAGCTGCTTCCCCGAATGACGCTGAGTTCCCGTCCAGAGCCGGCATCCCAAAGGTGAACCGTCCCGTCATGAAAGCCCGCGGCCAACTGACCGCCGTCGGGACTCCATGCCAGCCACCGGGCTTCCCACCACGTTCCGCCCGCGGTCCCGGGGCCGATCAGCTTGCGGGTCGTTTCCTCGCGCTCCACGTCCCAGATCCGGATGACACCGTCGTGGGTGCCTGTCGCGAGTCGCTGGCTGGCCGCATGCCACGCCAAGGTGCAGGTCCGTCCCGAACCTGCACTCTCACTCTCCAACAAGGTTCGCAGGTTCTGATAGGGGAGCGAATTCATGTAGAACCACTCCCAGCAGCGGCGGTCGGGGGAATCTGGCCTGGGAAGCCAGTTGGTGAGCAGTTCTTTCATGTACGGCAAGCCGCGCGGTTCCCGCCAGGCTTCCAGGGCCAGGTGCATCTGCGCGTAATAGAGATTCTGCTGGGCGACTTCGGCCTCGCGGTCGGCGCGAATCTTTTCCGTCGTCGCGTTTTTCTCTGCTTTTTCGGCCTTGATGAGACTGTTCTCGACGACGGCCTTCTGCGATTTCACCTGGCTGAGGGCTGCGGCCGTCGCCAGCCCGGCCTGGACGGCCACTGTTCGTTGGCGCTCGGCTTCTGCGGCACTCGCTTGGGCCGCCGCTCCTTTTTGGGTCGCAATTTCCGCCAGATCGTTGGCCCGCATGTTGGCAATCAACGCCGCGCAGCAAGCCAACCCGGCAATCAGGGCGACAACGGCCAGGCCCGCGAGCATCTTGCGCAGTTTGTGGGTCGAGCGCTGCTGCTGTTCCAGTCGCCTACCTTCTGACTCGGCCCGTGCCGTTTGAGCCGCGCGTTCTAGTTCTGTTTCCCGGAGTTTGGTTTCAACTGATTCCAGGTAGCCGGTGATTCGCCCGGCGAGTACGCCCGCATCGCGCGGCCGATCATGTGGCTCCAAGGCCAGGCAGTGTTTCGTCAGAGCGATCAGTTCCGTATCGGCACCGCAATCATCGAGCCGCGCGAAGCAATCGGTCAGATTGCCGCGGCTGGCCATGCGGAACACTTGCGTGCCATCGCTCCCGATATAGGGTGGCTTGCCGGTCAGGACTTCACAGAGGATGGCCCCCAAACCGAACACGTCGGCCCGTTCGTCCAGATGGTCGATATCGCCGAGCGCCTGCTCGGGGGGCATGTAGGCGGGGGTCCCCATCACGCTACCCATCTGGGTCTGCGATCCGAATGAGGCGAAAGTTCCCGGCGTGTCGCTCCCCGCCTTGCTGCGCAAGGTCTCGACGATGCTCGGCTTCATCTGACGATCGTGGGCAGTCTTCTCATCGGCGATGCCACCCGCTGGCAGTACCTTGGCCAACCCCCAGTCCATCACCTGCACTTCGCCAAACGCGCCCACCATGATATTGGCCGGCTTGAGGTCGCGATGAATCACGCCCCGGCTGTGGGCGTACGCCATCGTCTGGCACACTTGTTCGAAGATCCCCAGGAATTTGCCCCGGTCGGCGGCCGGTTCGGCACGTGCCGCGAGCAGCCTTGATAAGGTTTCCCCTTTGACGAGCTTCATGCTGAAGAAGGGGCGGCGGTCGGTGAATTGCCCCAACTCGTAGATCGGTGCGATCCCCGGATGCTGCAACTGCCCGCCAATCTGCGCCTCTTCGATAAACCGCTGGATCACCTCGGGCCGGTCTTTATGCTGGTCCAGGAGCACTTTGATGGCCAAGTCACGCCCCAAATCGGTATCGCGGCCTATCAGGATCGCTCCCATTCCGCCGCGGGCGATTTCCCCCTGCAACTGGTAGCGACTCCCTGGATCGCGGTTTGGCATCTCGGGCGACCTGGGGCGGACGATTGGCTCGCTGGCAATCGTGGATTCCCCCCGCAACAGAACTTGCGGGACATTGATTGTCCCACACAGAGTCTTCAGCACGCTGATACCGGCATCTTGAATGATGACCGCCTGGTTTTCAGTCAATGCCGGGGAAAGCCCCGCATTCAGCGCCGCGTCCGGGTTGAGCCCATCGTCTTCGGCAGAGATCGTCGCGTAGAATTCCGGTGGCGGCTGATTGAGAAAGTTGCCCACCTGCCCGTCGGAATCGAGCAGCCGTTCTACCTGCTGTCGCAATTCGGCATCTTCGCCACACGATTGATCGAGAAATGCAGCCCGCTCGGCGGCCGAAGCCAATTGCACGGCCGCTTCAAATAGGGAATCGAGACGTCGCTCTGGTTCAGGCATGCACTGGTCCGATCTCTTCGATTCAGGATCGCGCCATGGATCCCGTCAGAATAACAATGCGAAACCCGCACAGAAATCCCATCAAGATTCTCGAAATTTCCTGCCACTACCCGGAAGGTACGTCTCAATGGGAGAGTTTGAGTCGCGAATGCAGCCAGGCCCGGGCGAATCGCCACTGCCTCTCGGCCGTGGCCGTGGAAACGCCGGTGGACTGTGCGGCCTCGGGAATCGTCAGTCCGGCGAAGTACCGGAGCTTCACTAAACGTGCCTGATCGGGCCATTTCTGCTCAAAATCGGTCAGCGCATCGTCCAGCGCCAAGAGATCAGACTGGGGACTGGCGGACGCGTCGGGAATCAAATCGAGATCGACATTCTCGATGACTCCCGCTCGCTTTTGGCTGCTCTTACGTCGGTAATTCTCGACCAGGATCCTGCGCATCGCCTCTGCCGCGGCGGCGAAAAAGTGTCCGCGACTCTGCCATTGCTGCGGTTGGTCCGTATCGACCAGACGCACGTACGCTTCGTGGACCAGCACGGTGGGCTGGAGCGTCTGCCCCGATTTCTCGCGGGACAGCTTCGCCCCCGCCAGTTTTCGCAGTTCGTCGTAGACCAGTGGCAGTAATTTTTCTGCCGCCGACGGATCGCCCGACTCGACCTGTGTCAGAATGTACGTAACATCGTTCATGTTCCGTGATTATAAGTTCCGACACCGGCGACTTGGAAACGATGCTGCTGCTCGGGACTCCCTCCGTCTCGCGGAGATCCCTGGGAAGCCATGGCAAGAGACATTCGCAAGTGGGGGCGGCGCGGCCGTGACCGTGTCGGCCACCCATGGAACAGGTCCCTGCGTGGCTGCTTTCGCATTCTGAACCAGCCGATTGCAAGTATCGGTCAGTAGAGCCGGCAAGAAAACGGCGGGATGGGTTTCGCCTGCCGTGAATCGGACAATCAGGCCGTTAGAACACGCTGCCGAAGCTGGTGTTACAGGACTTTCGGGACTTGTGTTCAACCTCACGTGGCCATGGTCAAGTTTGGGAATTCGCTGTTAATTTCGAACGAGATTTCGGAAGATTGAAGTCGATTCCGGAATTCTGTGGTATCTGTCGCGCTGCACTCGCCAGCCGGCCGCGTCTTTGTAAACAGGGGACCCATGAACGAACTCCTGGACGTTATGGCTGGACCGTCAGACCGCCCGCTGGCCGTGTACC
>JAFEBR010000357.1 GCA_018242565.1 Planctomycetota bacterium
CGACGGACTGAACTGCCATAAGCTGGCTCAGGTTGCCGCCACGACCGATCGCGTGGGGCTTACTTCTTGCCCAGATGCTGATCGAACCAGTCGGCCATGACGGCGACATCTTTGACCATTTCCGCCGGTGGCCAACCGTGGCCGGCCCCTTTCTTCACCACCAGTTCACAGGGCACTTTGGCATCCCGCAGTTTGGCAATGATAATCTCGGCCTGTTGAATGGGCACCAGGGTATCGGCGTCGCCATGGACGATCAGTGTGGGGGGATCATCGGCCGAGACATGATTCACGGGGGAAATGGCCCGACCGATTTCCGCCCGTTTCTCTTCATCGGTGATCGTGACGAACGCCTTGGTTTTGTCGTCGAACGCCCGGAAGTCGAAGGGGGCCCGGAAGTTCTTCAGAATCCCCACCCCCAGCGCGTTCTCGCCGGTTTTCCCGTAGTTCAGAAAATCGGTGGGTGGATAGAAACAGGCCACCGCCTGCACCCGACTGGACTGCCGTTCGACCGGATCTTTGGCCGCGGCATTTCCCGCAGTGCCGGCGGTCCCCTGCATCAGAGACAAATGCCCGCCTGCTGAGCCACCCGTGATACCGATCCGCTGGGGATCGATCTTGTACACGTCGGCCCGACTGCGGATGAACCGCACGGCACGATGCATATCTTCGAGTACTTCGGGAATGGTGTACTTCGGCTGGCTGCCATGCACGACGGCAAACACCGTGTATCCACGGCGGACGAATTCACCGGCGGCGACCGGAAAGAACGCGATGGAGTCGTGTGAAGAGAACCACCCGCCGCTGACCACCCAGACGACCGCGGCCCCGTTGGCGTTTTCTTTCGGGGCGAAGACATCCAAAGTTAACGCCGACCCGAACTTCCGGCCGTAGATGACGTCTTCCGTGCGGATATAAGGCTCATCGGCACGTGCCGTCGCGGCCCCCGAGACCACGGCCGAGCATGACGCCGCGACCAACAACACCCGCAACACCAATTCCCGCAAACCGCATTTCATGGCGAGGCTCCTGAAACTCCGACAAGGGACCGACTTCATCAATCATCAACGGGCTCGAACGGCCCTCCACGATTCTTCGTCTCGTCCGAATTCTAAGATCCCCACCTCGCTTTGGACAGCAACTGCCAAATACAACTCATTCGCCAGCCACCCATTCATTTTACCTCGGAGTTTGCCCCGACCAGACTGCGAAATGGGAATCGGCTGGCCGCACGATTCAATTCATCAAGTTGAAACACACGCTCATCTCGGGATTACGATGCCAATAGGCAAGATCGCCGGTGCGACGCGATTCGCGGGATACGAGATTTCGCGGCAAACACGCGTTTCGACCGCAGTCGAAAACACCCTGGTGCTGTAATCCATGACGCAATCGGGCCCGGCGATAGCAGATTTTTTGCGTGAGGTTATGATGGCCATCGAAACGTGGTGACAATGTCACAGACGGGCGAAAACACTCGCCCGGAGACAATTCGTGCCGGTAGCGAACCGGACATGTTCCGGTACGGAAGGATTGTGATGGGGTTATTCGATCAGCAGGAACGGGAAGCGCGGGAGTCGGTGCGGCCGTTGGCGGCGAGGATGAGGCCGCGGACGCTGGCGGAGTATGTCGGGCAGCAGCATTTTCTGGGCGAGGGCAAACTGCTAAGGCGCATGCTCGAAGCCGATCGGCTGGGGTCGGTGATTTTTTATGGGCCGCCGGGAACGGGTAAAACTTCACTGGCTGAGCTGATTGCCAAGCAGACGAAGTCCAATTTTCTGCGGATCAACGCTGCCTCGGCCGGAATTAAGGAAGTGCGGGCGGCACTCGACGACGCCCGTAAAGCACTGGAGACGTCCGAACGCAAATCGGTGCTGTTCATTGATGAATTGCACCATTTCAATCGGACGCAGCAGGACGTCCTGTTGCCCGATGTCGAAGAAGGGGTCGTCACGCTGATCGGAGCCACGACCCAAAATCCCTTCTTTTCGCTGGTGTCGCCACTCGTCAGCCGCAGCCGGGTGTTTGAACTCAAGCCGCTCGCCAAAGACGAGGTCCTGCTTCTGCTGCGGAGGGCGCTCGCTGATCGTGAGCGGGGCCTGGGGCAGCGGAACATCCGCGTCACCGATGAAGCGCTCGAATTCCTGGCGGAAGTTTCCGATGGCGATGCCCGGCGGGCCCTGAGCGCCCTGGAAATCGGGGCGCTGTCGTTGTCGCCCAAGAGCCCGGTCCTCGATCTCGTCGTGGCGCAAGAGTCGATCCAGAAGAAGGCGATTCAATACGATGCCACAGGCGATGACCACTACGATGCAGCCAGCGCCTTGATCAAGAGTATGCGAGGAAGTGACCCCGACGCAGCCGTGTACTGGCTGGCCCGCATGCTGGAAGCCGGGGAAGATCCCCGTTTTCTGGCCCGGCGGATTGTGATCGCCGCCTCGGAAGACATCGGCAATGCCGACCCGACGGCGCTGCTGCTGGCCAATGCCGCCGCCCAGGTGACCGAGTTTGTCGGCATGCCCGAATGCCGCATTCCGTTGACTCAAGCGGTGACCTATATCGCCCTGGCACCCAAATCGAATGCGTCGATTCGCGCGATCGACGCCGCGATCGAGGATGTTCGCACGCACCGCGTTCTGCCCGTGCCGGTTGAATTGCGAGATTCGCATTACGCGGGAGCATCCCGCCTCGGTCACGGCGAAGGCTACAAATACGCCCACGATTTTGATGGAGGCTGGGTGGCGGCCGACTACCTGGGAATCGACAAGGCCTATTACGAACCGGTCAATCGGGGAGTCGAAGCCGAAATGCGCAAGCGACTCGACGAACTCAAGCTGCGGCAACGAGCCGCGAAAGTGCGTCCCCCCGACCCAACGCCTCCCTCAAACTGAGGAACTGGCCGGGCCGGTGTCATACAGGCCCAGGGCCTCGGCCCAGCGGGTGACGGCGGCGCGACAGGCGGACCGATCGGTTGGCAATTGCAGCGGGCGGCCCCGGGCATCGAGGATCAGGCCGACGCAGCCACCGCGCACCGACCGTTCCACTCGGCGGCCAGGCCCGGCCCCGAAATCGAAGCCGCGCTTCGGCTCGACCACGATTGTTGCCGTTTCCCCATCCGCCAGCGGATACACCTGCAAGTCTCCCACCCGCAGCGTGCCGCGGGCATTCAGCGAGTTGCCGGCGATCTGGTAGGCAGCGCACGATTTCCCCGCCCTTCCCTGCCCTTTCGCGGCGACGCACGTGCCCAGGTACACCAGGCAATCTTTCTGAAACACTTCCAGGGCCGCAGCGGGATGAACCTCGGCCAGAACGCCCAAATGGGGCATCATGAAGATGCTGTCTTTCGCCAGCACCGTCACACCTTCCGGTTCGAAGGCATCGATCAACATACCCGCAGTCTGCTGCATGCGTGGAGCATGCGACAACACGCCCCCCGAGGCGATCAGCAGATCCAGGTGCATGTTATCGACGAGACTGTGTCGGCCGGTTTGCTGCGAAAACATGTCGCTGATGGTGCGTTGCTGCTGCACGCCTTTGAGAGACGTGGCAAAGTCCTTGTGCTGAATGTAGGCCAACCGCAGCGCTTCGCGCGAAATGGCCTGCTCGAACACCAGCGCTTCCAGCGTTTGCGGAATCGTGGTCGGCCGGATCATCTTGTTCTTAACGCGATTCCGCAGTTCCCGTTCGTCCATGTCGAAATGCACCCACCGCAGGACGTTGGGTAACGTGGCCTCCGCCACCACATTCGAAATCGAATAGCTCATCCCCAAGTTCGCGCTGACGGTCCGATTGAAGACGCCGCCAAAAACGCTGAACAAATCGGTCGTCGCTCCGCCGATATCAACCCCCACCACGTTGATCTGCTGCCGCTGGGCGATCATCTGCAGAATGTTTCCGACGGCCCCGGGTGTGGGCATGATCGGTGCGTCGGCCCACTCCATGAGTTTCGCGTACCCGGGAGCGTGCGCCATCACGTGTTCGAGAAACAGATCGTGGATCTCATCTCGGGCCGGGCCCAGATTTTCACGCTCGAGCACCGGCCGCACATTGTCAACAACGGTCAGTGCCACACTGTCATCAAAGGTACTCTGTACCAGCGGCGCCGCTTCGCGATTGCCGGCGAAAATCACCGGCATGCGGTATTCGCCACCGAACCGAGGCTGCGGTCGGGCGGGTGCAATTCGCTCGGCGATCTGCACGACCTGGTTGATGTTGCCACCATCCGTACCGCCCGACATGAGAATCATATCGGGCCGCAATTCCCGGATCCGCTGAATCTGTTCATGCGGTTTACG
Source organism: Planctomycetota bacterium (assembly GCA_018242565.1). Lineage (GTDB taxonomy): Bacteria > Planctomycetota > Planctomycetia > Planctomycetales > Planctomycetaceae > JACQFH01. Next base: position 4,290 of record JAFEBR010000357.1, read on the forward strand.
CTGGTCATTCGCGGCCAGCGTGTCCATAACAATGGCACCGGC
>JAFEBR010000358.1 GCA_018242565.1 Planctomycetota bacterium
GGGATCATCTCCGAATCGGAAACAGCGGCGGACGACGCGATGCATGACATGGACGATGGCGATTTCGCTGGGGGAAAACACTTCGCCACGCGGCAAGCGAGCCAATACGGTCTCCAATCATCAGTTCGGCCACAGAATGCCAACCCGGTTGTTGCCCTATGGAGTACAACTGTACATAACGCACGACTGCTCATAATGACACACGGTCGCCTTAGTTTTGCAACCTCGTCGCCTGTAGTGTTGTGTCTCGAAGTTGCGCCGACGGCGTTTTCGCCACCACCTCTAATCGAACAACAGAAGCATTAGTAAGTTGACTCGATGAACAAATTCGAGCGACATTGCCAATCTTGAGTAATTGCACGCACTTAAGAAATGAATCAATCATTGCAAGGGAGTCTTCCACGTTTGCGATTATCATTCCAGAGTCTACTAGTTTTGCAAATAAGTCATTTCTTGTGATTTCACGACCGACGAAGACCACCGTCCCAAGTGCGGATTCCTTGCCAGATTTCAGGCCAATTAACAATGGTTTACCATCTCGATGCCAAGGAATCAGGAAGTCGCTTGTCTGTGCATCCGGCCGAACGGGGTCAAATGCGACGAGCAATTTTTTCGTTGAAGACATTGTTACCACTCCCGTGGTCGATAAAACTTTGTGATGCGCATGGATTTGGGAACACTGCACTGTTTCCAGCATATCCTATTCAACTTGCGCGTAGCCAGGGGCCAAGACCTCCTCGACGATCGCGATCTCGGCTCGGCACGTGTATTCCTGCGGATTTCTCACGACGTTGTAATTGACGTTCCGTGTCAGAGCCACTCCGGCATGGATGGCCACCGGCTTTACAAATGAAAGTTCGCAGAGGAATCGCGAATCACCAAGATCGTCGACCAGAACGCATACCCCAAACGTGACTCCACCCGTGCCAATAGCCTCGCATGGAAGGATCATACCAGTTTCCAGTCGCACTGATTCGGCAGCGGCCGTCAGCTTCTCAGTCACGGTCGGCCGGTTCGCCAGTACTGGAAAGTCTTTCTCGAAGCTGCCCTGTAGCAACGATTCAGCCGCCGAAAGGTTGTGCAGATGCGCCCGAACATCGGGGAAAAACGCGGCCGTGACGTTTCGGAAGGTGCAGCGGCAGCGAACGCTGGGAGTGCCGGTAAATCCATCAGGTGGCTCGCCTGGCACCAACAATGTCGGTAGACAGATGTCTTGGGCGGGCGGGGAAACGGTGACTGTGTCACGGGGTACCGACTCAAGAACCAGTCGGATAAAGACGTCGTCCGGCGTCATCCCATCGGTGAATTCGAGCGTTTCAGGCCAATTGAACGTGATCGTATGCTTGCGGGCGTTTGAAATTTCGAAGAACGGCATCGGGGCGAATCCGCCCAGTTGGAACGCCGGGCGGCGTGCGACCAAAGTTGCGACGAAGCCAACGCCTGGGCGGAACTGCGTGGTACTCCGTAAGCATATGGCTGGTTCTATGATCATGCGGCACCACGGTGTGCCGGCGGGGTCGTGGCCGGAAAATGTGAGAACAATTTGCAACTTTCTTGCGAGACTTTACGCTGATGGGATACTTGGGCATACCCGCCGCGTGGTCGTGTGCGGCCGGGACACTTCGACAAACCGGCGTCGGTTGGCAGAACCGAACATTAGTATACGCCAAAAAGGGAGGGCCTTCATGGCTGGCCAACTGGGAATCGATATTCTCGGCTTTGCGGTGATGAGTAATCACATTCACGTTGTCGCCCGCAATCGTCCGGATGTCGTCGCGACGTGGTCCGACGCAAAGGTCGCGCACCGCTGGTGGAACATTTTTCCACAACACAAAACGGCGGATGGGAAACTTGCCGAGCCGCGCGAAACCGATTTGTTGA
>JAFEBR010000035.1 GCA_018242565.1 Planctomycetota bacterium
AGTGCAGGTGTCATGGGACGGACGCTGGTTGGCCCTGTTGAGGCGAAGACCGGTGCAATCCGTGAGCATTGCCGATGCGGGATGGCAAGATTCCGACTTCGAGGCCATTGTGCCATTGCTGAATGAATTGCCGTCGCTCCAGAGCCTCGACGCCTCGCATAACCCGTTGTCGGATGCGGCCTTGGTCTCATTGGGCCGAGTGCCGCGATTGCTCGATGTGCATATCTCGCACACCAGCGTCTCCTTGCACGATGCCGAGGTGGTTGGGCAACTGCAACAGGTCGTCCGACTGAGCCTGGTCGGCTGCAAGATTGATCAGGAGAGTTTTTTGAATCTGCGCGACATGCAGGGCTTGCGGATCGTGTTTGTGTCAACTCAAGCCGTGAGTGCGTCGGTCCTGGAGGAACTTCAGCGAGTTCGCCCCACTCTCCAGATTTACGAGGCCGACTGGCCGTAACCCGGCCAGGGAGGCATGCAGCGCGACGGCGACACCAGCCCGCTTAAACGGTGTTGCCACGCATGCGCACCAATCGTCCGTCCACGAAGACGGCTTCGACCGATCCGGGGAACGTAACGCCCTCGAAAGGGGACCAGCCGCATTTTGTGAACAGGTCTTCGCGTCGAATGGTGGTCGGCTGTTTCAGGTTGAGGACGGTAAACGCTGCTGCATAACCCGGTGCGATCTGTCCGAATTTGCGTGGTGCCGTGTAAGGATTCACAAATCGTCCAGGGTTTTCAGCACAGAATCGTGCCACCTGTTCGGGGTGAAAACCCTGTTTCAGAATCAGCCAGGTCACAAAGGCCCCATACGTATCGAGGTGCGGTTGTCCCGAGATGCCGCGGGCTTTCTCTTCCAGGGTATGGGGGGCGTGGTCCGTTGCCAGGTAGTCGAGCGTACCATCACGCAAAGCCGCGAGCATTGCCAGGCGGTCGTCCGCCGCTCGCAGTGGTGGGTTCATCTGCATGAGCCCGCGATTCTGCTCGGTGATGTCGCCTGTGTCGTAATACAGGTGGTGGGGCGTCACTTCACACGTGACACGTAAGCCTCGGCGTCGGGCCTCACGGATCAGCGGCAAACCTTCCCCCACCGAATAATGGCACAGCTTGCCGGTCAAATCGTATTTCTCGATCATCGCCAGCGCAAACCGGGTGGCTGAAACCTCACATTCGGGTGGCCGCCGTTCTTCATGGGTTGAGGCATTTTTGTGCTGCTCCATCAGCACGGGATCTTCGCAGTGGAAGCTGACATCGCAGCCACGGTACGGGGCCAGGGCCTGATCGAGTTGTTCGAGGGTCGTGAAGAACAAGTCGCCCACGCTGTGCCCCATGTAGACTTTGTAGGGGACGGGGAAGGGCAGGGGCTGAGTGCCCGGGCCGATTCCGGCGTACAGGGTGACTGTGATCGGCACGTGGCGACTCTGCAGGTGCGCCTGCTTGCCACGGTACGTGTCGGAATCGATGGGGGCGATCTTGTTGTTGGGCATGTCGGCGACATGCACCACCCCGCCATTGAGGGCGGCCAGTGCCGCCGTCGCGAAGTCTTCTTTATAGGTTTCTTTCTGGCTGACATCATCGCGGGCATGGATATGGATATCACCCATGCCGGCGAAAATCAGGCATTCTTCGCCGAACTGGTAGTCGGGCGTTCCCAGTTTCGGGCCCACCGCAGTGATCGTGTCCCCCTGGGTGGCAATCTGTCCGGGGCGAACGCCCGCGGAACTCACAAGTTGACCGGCGATAATCATTCAGAAACAGAACTTTCGTCAAAAGCCAATGACAAGCGGCGATTCGTGGCCCAGGCGGCACTGCATTCGATGTGCGCCGCGCTGGCATCAGAACCGGCGCAGGGTCAACGGGATGTCGCAGGGGGTTGCCAGGCCGATGCCAGCAGCAATCCAACCTGACACCCGGTCATGAATGCATCGAGGTCGAGAGATTCTTCCGTCGTGTGAACGTTTTTCTGTCCTGCTCCCAAGGTCACGGTGGGCAGGCCGCGTTCGGACAGCCAGTTTGCGTCCAATCCCCCGTTGCTGATCTTGGTGGTTGGGTCGAGTCCCACCAGGCGAATCGCTTCGATGGCCGCCTGCACGCAGGGTTCGTTTTCCCGGAGACAAAACGGTTCGTACTTCAAGGTGGACTTGAAGTGCAGTTTCCCCTGGCGGCCAGCCTTGTTTTTCACGGCACGGACGGCCCGTAAAAACGCCATTTCGAATTCCGCGACGAGCCGTTTGCGGAAGTTCCGGTCGTGGCTGCGGACTTCGCCCCGCAATTTCACGAGCGACGTCACGACGTTGGTTGCGTCGCCCCCTGAAATCACACCGATGTTACTCGTTCCCCGGCTTTTGCCCTTAACGATCAGGCCGTGATAGCCATTCTTCTGTAGATCTGCGATTGCCATGCCGGCGATCACGATGGCGCTGACCCCATCTTCCGGGTGGACACCGGCATGGCTGGCAATGCCTTCGATTTCGATTTCCAGGTCAAATGCCCCCGTGGCCCCGATGCACACACTGTCCGCGGCACCGCCGTCCCAGTTGAAACACAGCTTGGGGTTTCCGAGTTTTGACAGGTTGACATACCGCGCGCCGTTCAGCCCGATTTCCTCCTGCACGGGAAAAAACAGCGTCAACGGCGGATAGGGGAGTTTTTGTTTCAGGATTTCAATGATCGCCGTCAACACGACCGCGACCCCGCTGCGGTTATCGCCCCCCAGGGCGGTCTGCGGGTTCGCCGAACGAATCTCGCGGAAACGGCGAAACGGCTCGGAACCCACCGCCAGGGGAACGGTATCGAGATGCGCCATCAGCAGCCGCCGCGGACCGCGCATCGTACCGGGCAGGGTGACAATCAGGTTGCCCACCGTCCCCTTGGCCGGGCTCTTCTGGAACACCTGGTCGACATGAATTGCCGAGGCTGGCACGCCGGCTTGTTTCAACTCCCGGATGAGGTGCTGCACCACCTGCCACTCTTCGCAGCTCTTGCCGGGAATGGCCATCAATTCGATGACCCGTTCCGTCGCGGCTCGTTCATCGAGTTGCGGTAAGGCCAGAGAGTTTTTGAGCATGGTCTTGGTCCGTGTGAAAAACCGAAGGCGCCGAGCCGTACAATGCACTCACTGCGCAGAATGTGTCAGGCCGAATTCGCGAATATCTACAAAACCCGCCCGATTCACAACCCTGGCAGGGCAATGCCCGGCTCGGTCGCTGGGAAAATCCCAGGTCGGGGCTGAAAACTCGGCTGGAGCAACACCGTGGCTATTTCAGCCCCAGTTGTTTACCGGCCCGGATCAGGTCCAGTGCCTCGCGCAGCCGTCGGGTTTTCGTCTCTTCGCGGCGTGCCGCTCCAATCCACGCCAGGTAGGCCCGCCGACAGGACGGTGCGAGATTTGAGAACTTCCGCCAGACCTCGGGATCGGCGCGCAACGCCCGTTCGATGTCGGGGGGCAGGGTGGTCAGCGAAGGGCGGGGAGCATCGCCGTTGCGGGCGGTGGGAGGACACGCCAGACCGGCGGCGGCAAGTTCGCCGTTCGCTTTCAGCCGGGCATATCGCTGCCGATTCTGAGTCGACCACCGACTCGCCGGTTTTCGGGGCGTGAATTTACGGGCGTAGCGGTTTTCGTCGAGGCGTCGAACGAGGCTGTCAACCCAGCCATAGCAGAGCGCCTGTTCGATCGCGTCGGAATAAGACAACGCGAGCGCACCGGTGTGCTTCTTCTGGAAGACCAGCCAGATTTCGGTCTTGGTGGCATGATGCCGTTTGAGCCAGTTGCGCCAGGCCGTCTTACTGCGAATTTCGATGGTGTCGAGTGGCGAACCGGGCATGTGCCTCTGCCTTGTGGTTTGCGGAAGGTCAAGGGACTGACTGTGTGATCAGTGTGGCTGACAATGTAGGCGTCTACAGGAAGCTCCTCAAGTTGAATCCGTGACGGTGGACATATGTCTGAGCATGTACCGCCGGAGGGGAACCGTAAACACTTTTTACTTTGAGGGTTGCGGCGATAGGGGAGTTGCCAGCCAGCCAGCTCTTCCGGAGAATTCCATGATCCAATGTGTCTGGCCATCCGTTATGGAGTCCAGAACACCGATCAGTTTTTCGTTTACGGAAAGCAATCAAGATGACCAATCCACTGATTTATGTCGGATTGCGGGGCCGTGTGGCCGCGCTGCATCGAGAGACGGGGGAACTCGTCTGGAATTGGAAGTCACCCCTCCCGTTTCGGGGTCAATGCGTGACGTTGTTGCTGGATGGAGATCGTCTGATCGTGTCGATCAGCGGTTATATGCACGCCCTCGATGCCGGCACCGGCAGCGAGTTATGGTCGAACAATTTGCCAGGGTTCGGCATCGGAGTGACTTCCCTGGCGTCGGCACGCAGTGCTGTGGTGGGCATCGTCCCGCCCTTCGCTGCCGATCGTCAATGCTGAACTTCTCTCAATGACTGAAATGAGTTGACATGACGACTTCGAACAATTTCCATGCTCGACCTCCGCTGGGACTGCCGACCGGCAGCATCCGGGCCCTGTTGACCTTGCTCATCCTGGCGATTGTGGTCCACGAGGTGGTGCTCCAGCGACCCGTCACGGTCATCTGGAACGAAACTCTGGTGATCGCGCTGGCGTACTATTTCTCTTACCGAAGGTTTGTCGCGCTGCCGGCGGAGGTCATTACGCGACTGGAGGCCGACGGGACGCTGCCCAGGGAAAGGAATCCGCTGTTCTTGCCTCGACTCAGTGTCCGGTTTGTGATTCTGCTGGTCATAGGCGGCCTCGCCGCCTACTTGTACCGTGAACAACGCCTGTTTGAACCGCAGGTGGTGACGATGTTTGGCACCATGCTCTGCTACCTGGTGGGTGTCTTGGTTCGTGGAGTCACAGCCTGGTGGACGAAAGGGGAGAAATCACTGGCCACTCATGTGTGGGAAGATCTGAAAGCTGTCGCGGTCGTTCTGACGGTTGCCGCAACGGCCTGCCTGTACTTCCTGACGGGCCCCGAAATGGTGCCGCACTGGTTGGAAACGGCCACCGTCGGATTGGTGTTATTTTATTTTGGCTCCCGGTAAATCGTCCGGAACAATGCGTCTCACGTTGCAGTGTCTGGTCGGCCAGCTTTCTTGATGTGGGAATTCGGTTTCCACGCCTGGCAATGCACGGTCAGAAGCTGTGAATTTGCTGGCGACTTCTGCGCCACATCACGTGGCGCAGGCTCGTCTGCTGGGCCGATTTGCTGCTGACCCGGCGGGCAGTCAACAACCCCAGGCCCGTCGGCGATTCCTCGCATGCTCATGCGGTCGAGCAGAAACGGCATTTTTTTCTGACGTTCCTCTTGACGATTGTCGATAACCGACAAATAATACACGACAACAGTTTCGCGTAAATGGTTGCGTGTGCCGGCGCGAAGAGCCGCATTGGTTCCGGCGAGGTTTGCGAATCAATGTTGTGCTGCGACAAATGGGAGTTGTGGAGAAGCTGGGGTGATTTAGTGAGGGCTGACGATCACATAGATACTGGCGGACTGTTGACGGGGCGTGCATTGACCCGCACCCGGATTCCAGTTTGTGGTCCTCGCACTGGCAAGCCGGCTTCGGGGGTTGGAACGGATCGAGACAGCCGCACGCTGAAAACCCGCGATCTTAACAAGTTTGTTCTTCCCGCCGCTTGTCTGCTGCCAGGAAGCCGAGGTGACCAATGCTCTTCTTCGTAATGGCCTGCCGGGCGCTCGACAATCTGCTCTGTGCCTGCCTCGATCGCGTGTTTGGACCAGATGATCCGGCGACATCAGCAATCTATGGTGGTCAGCGTTTGGTTCGGCAGTCGGTCAATCATCCCTACCCTGCACGCGTCACGGTCGCCCGCCGGGCCCCAGCGGTCGTCGTACCACGTCGGACATCTGTCGCCGCCGAAGCCATCACGGATTGAGCAGAAACTTGCCGCGATCTGGCCGGTGATCATCGACGAACTTCAGGTGTCAATCGTCGATCTGTCTGGCGTGTCTGGTAGACCAGGCGTTCGTTTCGATTTGGCCTGCGCTCAGTTTGTCTGAGCGGAACTGGGTAATCGCCCTCCCGCCCGTCCTGAAATTCTGGATGCCACCGTTGTATGGGATCAGCGCAGCGAGAAAAGCGCTGACACGGACTGCGAAGTCGCCCGATTCACAACGTAATCAGGCGACTTCGGCGGATTCGCCGCGTCTTATCTTTCAGCCAGCGAGTCCTGCAGTTCCACGGAGGTTTCATCCGTCAATTCGCCCGGTGGGCAGTGTACCACCAGGTCGTTCGCGTCCAGTCCAGCGCTGATCTCAGCATGCTTGCCATCGTCCTGGGCGATTTGGACCACCCGCTTATGGGCTTTGCCGTCGGCAACGACGTAGACCGTCGACTGCTTGGTTTGCCGGTCGACGAAGACGTCCGCGGAGGGCAATCGAAATCCCCGGGCGGCGGGATCCAGCGCGACCGACACACGGCAGTACATGCCATCCCGCAGGCGGTTTTCGGGATTTTTCAGATCGATTTCCGCCCGCATCGTACGAGTGACACGATCTTCTGAGTACGACATGCGGGCGACTTTCCCCGAGAAGACCTCGCGGTGTAGGACTTCCGGGGCGGTGACCGTGGCCGGGTCGCCCACATCGGTATAAGGCACATCGCGTTCTGGAATCTGTACGATCACACGCATCAGATCCGTGCGGGCGACCGTTAGCAATGGGGTCGCTCCCCCCTGGTCAGCCGCCCGGATAAAATCGCCCACGTGAAAACTGCGGCGCGTCACGACGCCGTCATAGGGTGAACGGATTTTCAAATAGTTCACAAACACGCGGGCTCGCGATTCCTTGGCCTGGGCCAGGCGGGTTTTCGCCTGGGCTTCAAGAATGTCGGCCTTCGCAGAAGCGACGCGGGCCTGAGAGGCTACGATTTGTGCTTTCGCCGCCGCAATCGCGGCACGGGCTGAATTGAGCGCCGCCTCGGCGGCATCTCGCTGTTCATGCTTTTCGTCGACCAATCGTTCATCGATCGACTTGAGTTCGAACAGATGCTTCACGCGATCGTACTGGATTTCACGAAACGTCAGGTAGGACCGTGCCTTTTCCAACTCCGCCGTCGCTAGGGCCACGGCGGACTGGGTGGCTTCGAGTTCTGCCGCGGCAGTCTGGAGCCGGGCCTGCATCTGCTGCTCTTGAGCTTCTGATTGTGCGACCGTGGCGGTCGCTTCATTGAGGGCTTCTTCATATTCGGGGGCGTCGATTTCCACCAATACTTCCCCGGCAGCGACTTTCGAGCCGATATCGACATTTTGCGTTTTGACGTAGCCTGAAGCTTTGGCATACAAGTCGGCGAAATCGAACGCTTCGATCGTGCCAAACTGTTCGGTGACACGCGCGATGCCTCCGGATTGTGGTTTCGAGGCAGAGACTTTAACCGTCAACGGGCGATTGGATTCTTCTCTGCGTGCGATCGGACCGCTTCGCTGTCGCACTTTCTCCTGACTGGTTTCGTCATCGGCCCGGACCTGCAGGCGATGGAGTGTCAATTGGGCGAACGCTGTCAGGAGCACCACGGCCAGAAGAATTGCGCTGATTCGCAGAGCGGGTCGCCAGAGCGAGCGTCGCATGGGGATTGAACTCCGTGAGTTGGAAGATGCACAGTACATTCCACGCATGCAGTGGTCGGTCGACTGGAATGCGTGGAAGGGACACGAACTCCGTATATCTTATCGTCGTATGTGTGGTGTTCCCATGGGCCCCGACGGGACTTACCGGATTGTAATCTGCTGGAGCACGTTTTAGACGTGTCGTGGCATTCCCCGCGGCCGTTGCATCAGAGTCAGGGCTCGCCGATGTGGTCAGACGTGCTGGTCCGTCGCGCAATATTTCTTGCGTCATGAGAATAGAATGGCGCCGTCGAGTTTGTCCTGTTGCGAGTTCGTTGCTGCTAATCGGCGGCAATCGTGGTGTTTTGGTAAATCGGAATGCGTGTGGAAAGCTGCTTGTTGGTTAGTAAGTTGCTGGTGTGGCAATGTAGTCGCGTGCTACGATCGCGGCAGGAAATGTTGGGCGTACAAATTTTCCATCCGGATGGATTCACTTCTGAATGCGATCTGTACTATAATACACGATACGTGTTTCGTGTTATGGACTTCGCGGTCAGTGGTACACCGCAGGGGCAAGCGGAATGAAACGAAAAACCAAACCCTCGGGAAAAATTCGGACAGCCGTAGCGACCGCGCCGGTGACCCCGCGTGACGCGATGGGAGATCTGTCGCTGGGGTGGACCTTTCTGACAAATCACACGCATGTGTTGCTGTGCCTGTATCGGCGCCCGGATCAGCGCCTGCGAGACGTCGCCACTTCGGTCGGAATTACCGAGCGGATGGTGCAGCGGATCGTGGCGGAACTGGTGGATTCCGGGTATTTAGCGATCGAAAAGGTTGGGCGTTGTAACCGTTATTCGGTCAATTCCGATCTGCAATTACGGCATCCGCAGGAAATGCATCACACGATCGGCGAGTTACTGTCGGTTCTCAGTGCGTCGCCGGATGGGGGCTAAGCCCCGACTGCCGACTTTTGATTTACGGTTTTGGTCGAGATTCCGGGTGATCACGTTGCGGGTCGGGAACGGCGGTATGCGGCGTTTGTCCGATCGCCACGAACAGTTCGAATTGGGCCAGATCGTAACTTCCTATGGCTTCCACGAGCGCGAGGCCTGCTTCCGACAGCAGTCGCACACTGTTCAAGGCTTCGATCGGCAAGCCTTCCCCCCCGCGAGTTCGTGCCAGTTCTTCGCGCGCTCCGGCGACGGCGGATTGATAGCGTTGTTGAGCGATCAGGACTTGCTGTTTGTGCGCTTCGGCGGCGGTGTAGGCATCCCCGACTTCTCGGGCCACCCGATTGGTCATCCGTTGCCGGGCGGCGATCGCCTGATCACGCACCGCACGACTCTGCTTTTGCGCCGCCGCGTTGCCGAAGCCCAGGTTCTGCAGTGTCCAGACGGCGGTGACATCGAAGTCAGTCCGACCGCCAAATGTCTGGAAGAACTGTTGATTTTCGAGCGCGTTGCCGCCGCCGCCAAAGGCCCCGCCACTGAATCCGGCAGAGATCACTGGCAACAGCGGTCGCGTCTTTTCCTGCCGGACGCGGTATTCCGCAGCGGCGATTTCCGCAGTCCTGGCCGCCAGTTCAGGCCGGGCTGATTGCGCCAAGTCCACCAGCGAATCGAGACTGTAGTCAGGATCGACCAGTTGCACGAGTTCCAGTGGTCCCGGGCGTGTGCGCAGGCGGAGCGATGGGTCGAGGTGCAGAACTCGCGACAATTCGGCCGCCGCCACACCGGCCCGTTCCTGCAGTTCCTGTTCCTGGGCGTGCAGCAGCAGCGCATCGGCCCGCGCCCGCTGGTAGTCTCCCTCGCGCCCGGCCCCCGTCTTCGTAAACGCGGCGGTGGCTTCCACAATGGCCTGGGCATCATCCTCGGCGACATGAATGGCGTCCAGGGAGGCTTCCGCGACAGCCAATTCCAGATATCGGCGGATCACCAGCAGCAACGTGTCGTTGTTGATTGATGTGGCATCGAAACTGCGTGCGGAGACGACTTGCTCCGCGGCCAGCGGAGCGAAGATCGCGTCGCCCAGGTGGCTGAAAATACGGACGGCGGGAATCGCCACCGTTTCCGCAGCCAGAGTTCTCGCACCACCACCTACATAAATCGATTGTTCTGTAAAGTTCCGAATCAAGCCGAACGAAGTCTGCAGGGCACCCTGATGCAGATGGTAATTTGATCCAGCGTTCAGCGTGGGCAACAACAGCCCCCGAGCCCCAGTCTGCAATGCCACGGCTTCCACAATCGACTGTCGTCCCAGGGCGATGGTGGGGTTGGTGTTCTCGGCCAGTTGCAGGGCCGTGGGCAAGTCAATCAGCCGTTCTTCATACGAAGCCGGTAGCACACTGCCGCGCTGCAATCCTTCCAGCGGTTCAATCTCCACTGCTGTCCCGGCGACTTGTTGCACCACGGAGCGACGTTTCCGATGACTGACGCGCGGCTTCGGGGTGGCTTTTTCGATGCGGGTCGTTTCCGTGGTTCCGGCGGGAGCCGCATCGTTTGGCTGCGGCCTCTCGGGGGGCGGACGCGACGAGTCGCTGGGCAGCTCGGCTGGCCGGATGAGCAGATCGGCGGGAGGTTGCCCTAAGGCCACAAACAACTCGAATTGTGAACGATTGTAGTCGATAATCGAGTCGAGGTACTCCAGGCGCGATTCTGCCAGGAGTCTCAAGGAGTCGATCGCTTCCAGAGGCAATCCCTCGGCGCCGCGCACACGTTCCAGATCTTCGGCCAGTGCCTGGGTCCCCGCGGAGATTGCCAATTCGCATGAGCGAATGCGGGCGAACCGCGCGAAGGTTCGGGTGTGCGCGGCAGCGACTTCCGACCGAATGCGATCCAGCGTGATCAGGAGTTCCAGGTCGGCGCTCGCCGCGCGACTGCGCGCCGCCTCAATCTGAGATTTATTCCCGACCCCCAGGTTCTGCAGGGTCCAGTACGCCATGACATCGAGATCGGCCCGGTTTTCCAGTGAAGAGAATCGTGGGGCCCCGCGACCGAAGGGGAGAACAGACGTCGGCTCGGCAACCAGGTCGCTGCCACCACCGAATCCACCGGCACTGAAACCCAGAAATACAGTCGGTGAAAACGGCAGCAGTTGTGCTCCGTTGAGGGTGTTCAATGACTTCTCGACGGCGGCACGCCGTTCATTCAATTCAGGGCGATGCAACAGGGCCAGCGCCAGCAGTTCGGGCAGGGGGATGGGATCGGGCACGATCGCTCGGGGAATCACCTGGTTATCAGCCGCGTGCAATCGCAAAGAGGGATCGAGATGCAAAGTCTGGCACAAGGCGGCCGAGGCCCGCACGACCTCCCCGTGTGCTGCCAGCAATCGCGCGTCACGTCGCGCCAATTCCGTGGCGGCCCGGTCGGCGTCCGGTTGCCGTCCCTGGCCGGTCTTCACATACGCGGCGGTAATGCGGGCCAGTTCCCGGGCGTCTCGCCGTGCCAGAATGGCAACCGCGCGGATTCCTTCACTGCGTACCAGTTCGTTGTAGGCCAGCGCCACCTTCAAGAGTTCATCCTGCCGCGTGGCCTGGCTGGCGAAATCGCGCACTTCGACTTCCTGCCGGCTGGTCAGGTAGTTGTAGATCGCGTCCGAAACATTCAATGTCCACAGCACCCCGGGAATGTTGACCGTCCCCGCCGCGATGGCGTTGGCACCGGCGCCGACGAATACGGCCTCGCGGCGGACTGACAGAATATTGCCATTGGATTGCTGCAAAACGCCCCAGTGGGCGTCGACGTTGGTACCAAGGTTCAAGGTGGGTAGAAACTGCGCCGCGGCCAGTTGTCGCTGCGCCACGGCTTCGACGACCCGCTGCTGGCCGAGCAGGATGGTTGGATTCTGTTCGCCTGCCAATTGCAGGGCTGTCAGGAGGTCAATGGGTGTCGCGGGTTGATTCAGGAGATCCTCGAGCGGATCGGATTCACTGGAATCGGGTGGTTCATTGGCCGGTTGCAGCGCTGCAGATTTCGGTGCTGCCGACTCTACTGTCGCCTGCGAGGCCGGGCGGATTTGCCCCGATCTTGCCGCTGAAGTGCTGACGCGGCGTCCGTCGCTCGGAGCGCTCCTCGATTCCTCGCGACTTTCGCGGGCTGCGGACGAAATATGGACGCGTCCGGGGCGCTCGTTCGCACTTGGGGATACTTGTGCGAATACCTGAGGCGTCACAGCGGCGGTTGCCAGTGCCCACGCCAGGGGCAGCCAGTTGCGGAGATTCAGACGATTTTTGAGATGCATAAAAATCAGGCAATTCAATGGTGTGCCAGCGAAAAAAACGTGGGGCAGAGAACCATGCAGCGTTGGGTGTGATGCGTCTTGGGGAGAGCCCTTTAACGAGACGATCGCGGCGGCTCAGGAGTCTGGCTAAAGTCGTCGGGGACCGGGCGTGCCAACAAGTCGGCCGGCGGATTTCCCAGCGCCACATACAGTTCGAATTGCGCGCGGTTAAAGTCGGCGATGGTCTCCAGATACGCCTGGCGCTCGTCTGCGAGGTGTCGCAGACTGTCCAGGACTTCGATGGGTTTGCCTTCCCGCCCCTGAACGCGAGCGAGATCTTCGGCCATCGCAGACATCCCCGTGCGCACGCCGCGGGCACGAACTTCGATTTCTGCAAACCGGATATGGGTTCGGGCAAACGCATCCGCCACCTCGCGCCGCACCTGGTCGAGTACAATCTGTTGTTCGAGTTGCGCGCCAGTTGCCCGAGAACGGGCAATGTCAATCACGGCCTTATTGCCGAATCCCAGATTTCGGGCTGACCAGTACAGCACCCCATCAATATCCGTGCGGTCTTTGAAGTCACCAAACCGGGGTTGATTGGGGGGGAGTCCGGGGACCGGTGGAGTGGAACTGGCCACGAGGTTACTACCCCCTCCAAACACGCCATTACTGAAACCCAGCATTAACTGCGGCGAGAACGGGAGTAACTTGGCCGAGTTCAATTCAACCAGAGCGGCTTGAATCGCCGCCTGTTGCGATTTCAGTTCCGGGCGGTCGAGCAGGGCCACTGTCACGAGTTCCGCCAGCGGAATTCGCTGGGGAACGACAGGTTGCGGGACTACCCGCGACTCGATGGGGCGTAACGGAATTGTGGCACTCAGATTCAAAAGTTCTGCCAGGCGACGCGACGCCCGGCCGACTTCGTTGGCTGCCGCCAGGATATCTTCTTCACGACGTTGCAGTTCCGTGGCCGCTCGGTCGGCATCGGCTCGACGTCCATCGCCCGTAGCCGCATAGTTTTCCGTGAGTCGCGCGACCTCGCGGGCGTCATTCCGGGTCAACACCGCCAGGCTGAAGCGGGACCGGGCCTCAAGCAAATTCGTATAAGCCACGGCGACTTTCAACAGGACCGCGTTTTCTGCAGCTTGATTGGCAAATCGTGCCTGTTCAGTCCGCTGCCGGGCCGCCAGTGCGTTATGGATACTTTCCGAGACATTCAAGTTGTATTGCAGTCCGGGAATCGACACCGATCCTGCGGCGACGGCGTTAGCTCCGGCTCCGACATACAGGGCACTGCGTTCGACGTTCAGGATATTGCCGTTGGCCTGCTGCAGGTTACCTGTATGAGCGTCGTAGTTCGTACCCAGATTCAGATTGGGAAGGATCTGCGCGGCGGTCCATTGTTGAACTGCCACGGCATATTCCACACGGGTCCGCGCCTGAATCAATTCCGGGTTTTCAATCCCGGCCAAGCGCAGCGCAGAATACAGATCAATCGGAGCCGAGTCGTCGTCGAGTTGTACCAGTTTGTCAGGCGGGCTGTCGTAGCGCGTCGCCTCGAGTGGCTTTCTTAGGTCTGAGACCTCTGTTGCCTCGGCGCGTGCTTGTTGAATCAGTGCAGGGGATTTGGGTTTGGTTGCCCCATGCGAAGGCTGGCTGGAAGCCGTTGCCGTGGCTCTTTTGGCCACAGGCCGGCGTAATACTGGCGGGGCCGCCGATGCGGACGCATTGCAGACAAATCCCAACGACAACCCCACGACTAGCGATCGTGAAGACCAACGATAAATAAGTGATCCAACAGGCATGGTCGTGGCGTAATTGAGATGTTCTGTCTGCGGTCCGAACAAACGATTCAATCGTTAAAGTCCGCCGCACTGTGAACTTCTATCGGTCGCTTCGCAGAGCCAGAACATTACAAATCCCCTGAAAATGGCCAGCAGATGCAAAAAAGTCGAAAGATTTCTACGGCTGCAATTTGTAACCCGGCCTGTGGATCGCAATCGGCGCGTTGGATTGCCTGTGTGGCAGAAGTATTTTTTTTCTGGCAAGGACATGTCCGTGCTGTGTTGCGCGGCAGGATTGGACGCGGACCCGAATGGCAGCAGCATCCATTGAAACGGGCCAGAGTTTCGCGGTGCCACGACCTGCCCTCAACATTACGAAAAGGTCACGAAGTCAGTCCCTGCCATGGCGTGCAGTTTGCGTGATCATTCAATAGGTCAGCCACGATGGCTGCCAACTGCCGAAAACGTCGTGAATGTGAGACTTTGATTTCATGAATGGTTTGATTCGTGCCTCGCTGGCAAACCCGCATGCCGTGGTCGTGTTTTCCCTGACCATCATCGTGCTGGGGGTACTGGCAGTTTTCCGGATTCCCGTCGACATTTTGCCCACCTTCACGAGTCCGGCCGTGCAGGTGCTCACCTTCTACGGGGGGATGCCCCCCAACGAAATGGAAAAGGACATTACGAATCGGATGGAACGTTGGACCGGTCAGGCGAATGGCATGAAATTGCAGGAATCGCGTTCGATCATGGGGGCCAGCGTGATTCGCAACATGTTCCACGACGACGTCGATGCGAATGGCGCGTTGACCCAGGTGAATTCACTCGCGTTGGGTGCTTTGCCCCAATTGCCCCCGGGGACTCTGCCGCCGGTTGTTTTGCCTTACGACCCGACGAGTACCGTTCCCGTCGCTCTTGTGGCCCTCAACAGCCGGTTGCAAACTGAGTCCATTCTCTATGACGTCGGTCGCTATGAAGTCCGCCCAATGATTATGGCGAATCCGGGTGCTTCGGCCCCAGTCGTTTTCGGAGGCAAGATTCGGGCTGTGATGTTGTATGCCGACGCCATGCAGATGCAGGCCCGCAACTTGTCGCTGATGGATGTGCAGAAGGCGGCCGACAACTTCAACGTGTTTGTGCCGTCGGGCGACGTCAAGATCGGCAACCTGGATTACGCCATCCTGTCGAACTCGATGTACGAGAATGTTAAGGACATGGGGGCCATGCCGCTGACCGCGGAAGCCGATTCGAACGAAACAGCACGGTTTCTCCGCGATGTTGCCAAACCCAGTGATTCGGCCTTTATCCAGACGAACATTGTGCGCGTCGATGGTCGTCCGCAGGT
This sequence comes from Planctomycetota bacterium, assembly GCA_018242565.1. Taxonomy (GTDB): domain Bacteria; phylum Planctomycetota; class Planctomycetia; order Planctomycetales; family Planctomycetaceae; genus JACQFH01. The sequence goes on from JAFEBR010000035.1 coordinate 14,936, forward strand.
TTATATCCCCGTGTATCGCCAGCAGGGTTCGAGCACATTGACCGTCGTCAACGACTTGAAGAATTCCATCGACGATATGAAATCGCGGTTGACGAAATCGGACATTGACCTGAAAGTCGTAATGGATCAATCGGTCTTTGTTCGGGCTTCGATCGCGGCACTCGTCCAGGAAGGGGCCCTGGGGGCCGTGTTGTGTTCGCTGGTGATCATGCTGTTTCTCGGCCAGCTCCGCATGACGGCCATTGCGATTTTCACGATTCCGCTTTCGGTCCTGGCGGCCGTTGTGGCCCTGCTGGCCTGCGGACAGACCATTAACGTCATGACCCTGGCGGGGTTGACGTTGGCGATTGGTCCGATGGTCGACAGTGCCATCATCTGTCTGGAAAACACGCATCGGCACCTCGGGTTTGGTGCGAATCCTCGCGACGCTGCGTTCTTGGGCGCCAGTGAAGTGGCCATGCCCGAACTCGTCTCAACCTTGTGTACGTTTCTGGTCCTGTCGCCGCTGGCATTAATGCCCGGTTTGGGAAAATTCCTGTTCATGCCCATGGCGCTGGGCGTGGCCTTTTCCATGATCGCGGCCTACATCCTGTCGCGAACGTTTGTGCCTTCCTTCAGCGCTCTGTTGCTGAAGCCTCACGCGCATGCCGACGAACACGCACACCGCGGAATGATCTCACGTCTCTTCGCACGCTGGGAAGCCCTGATCGACCGAGTCATTGCCGGTTATGTCCGACTGCTCGATGTGTGTCTGCAGTATCGCCGTCTGACCATTTTCGGAAGTTTTGCGTTGCTGGGGCTCGTGTTGCTCGCCATGTCGCCGATTCTGCGACGTGACTTTTTTCCTGAAGTAGATGCCGGGGCCTTCGAGATGTATGTGCGGGCCCCCTCGGGCACGCGGATTGAACGCACCCAGGAGATTGTGACGCAGGTGGAAGATCTGATCCGGGCGGAAATTCCGGAACATGATCTTGATCTGTTCATTTCCGAACTTGGCGTGACTCCCGACTGGTCCGCTGCCTACACCCCCAATGCCGGGCCGATGGATGCCGTGATCAAAGTGCAGTTGCACGAGCACCGGCAGCACACGGCACAGCACTACGTGTCTGATTTGCGTCAGAAATTACTGGCGGACGACCGCTTTCGGGAAGTTGATTTCGGATTCGATGCCGGGGGCATGGTTCGCGGCGCCCTGAATGAAGGGAAGTCGACCCCGATTAATATCCGCCTGACGGGTAAAGACCAGAAACAGCTTGTCGAAATCGCACAACGGATTCGTGCGCGGGTCCGCGAGATCGACGGCGTCGTTGATGCGCGGGTCATTCAGCGACTCGATGCACCCGCGTTTCGGCTCGACGTGGACCGCGATAAAGCGGCGACGATTGGTCTGACCCAGGCCGAGATCATGCGCAACGTCATCGCGGCGACGAATTCCAGCATCAGTTTTCACAAGTCGAATTTCTGGATCGATCCGGTCAGCAAGAACCAGTACTACGTTGGTGTGCAATATCCGGAACAGGATATCAATTCAGTCCAGATGCTCCGCAATATCCCGATCACGGGGCATCATCAAAGTGCACCCATCACTCTGGGGGATCTGGCGACGTTGAAGCGTGAGACAATTCCCGCCGACATCAAGCACGTCAACCTGCAGGCCACAATTGATCTGTCGATGGGGGTTGAAGGACGCGATCTGGGGCACGTGTCGGACGATGTCACCGCCATTGTGAACCAATTTGGACAAGTGCAGGAACCGGGCGTCTGGATTCCCCTTGATCCAGACGACCCGGTCGGGAAATCCACACTGACTGGCGCCAAGATCATTCTCAGTGGTGAATACACCAAAATGCAGGACACCTTCCGCAACCTGGGATTTGGGCTGATTCTGGCGTCGTTACTGATCTATTTCCTCATGGTCGGGTTGGACAAGTCGTTCATTGTGCCGCTCACCGTGATGCTCGTTGTGCCCCTCTGTCTGATTGGCGTGCTGCCGATGTTGTATATCACGGGCAGCGCGATCAATGTCCAGTCGCTACTGGGAATCATCTTCATCGTCGGTATTAAAGTGGCCAACACGGTGCTGATGACCGACTACGCCCAGGAACTGCGGCGACATGAAGGACTGTCTCCCGTTGAGGCTATTCGCAAGGCGGCTTCCGTCCGCGTGCGGCCCATTACGATGACGGCTCTCGCTGCATTTTTCGCGATGATTCCCACCGCCCTGGCACTGGAGCACGGCAGCGAGGCGAACGCGCCCCTCGCCCGGGCTATTTTAGGTGGACTGATTGCTGGCGAACCGGCCACGCTGTTTGTTCTGCCCCCTTTATATGCGCTGCTGGTTCGCGACCGGAAACTGAAGGTCGTGGGTGATTCGCCTGCCGCTACGGGCGAATTGCCTGGCGCCGGTCACGGTGCGCCGGCCCTCGCTTAACCGACTGGCGTTCGTGGCAAGAACTGTTCACGCTGCGGTCGCATGATCGCGTGCCTCGACACGTCCCCGAATTGTCCCTCAGGTGGCGGAGTCGTTTTCGCGAAAAGACCGATAGCACAGTTGAGAGAGACAGTCGGCCCGGCTTGTGGCATACTGAGTTCACAGCCAAAGGGCGTGGACCACGTGTTGTACAAGCAGGGTCGAAGTGGATGTCTCTGCGGAAAGGGGGACAGCATGCAGGCAGATGACCGATTCGTCGAGAATCCGGATGAAGATCTGTCGGTTCAGACGCTGCAACTCCCGAGTTGGACCTGGCCGGTGGTGTCGCTATTGGCCCTGTTGGTCTTTGAGGTGACGGCGGATCTGGCTTGGACGATTGTGGTCTTGTGCATCAAGTTCGGTCTCGAAAACTTGTTGACGGGCCTCTGGCTGCGCCGGGCGGATCCGAACCCGGGTCGTGGCTGGGCCTGTTTCTGGTTCTCGTTGCTGGTCGGCGTGGGGAAGATCTTTCTGTCCTCAGCGTTGGGAATTGTTCTCTTCGTGATGGTTACGGCGGTGATTGCACCGCGTGGTGCTGCCGCCGCGAACCTCCCCCAATTGCGGACAGTCGCCGGGACCCTGATGATTGTGGTCTGCGTGGCGGAAGTTGTGATGGTGCTCCTGGGGGTGATCGCCTGCTGCGTCGCCCGCTGGCATCGGGTGACGATCTGGATCAGTCCCGTCCTGCATCAGGCCCGCCGCGAGAGTGTCTGGCCTCCGGGCGATTCGGAAACGGCCGGTAATCGAAATTCGGCCGATGTCGTTTTGTTGCCGGCGATCGCCACCGGTGTTGTTCTGCTGCCCGTAGCGGCCATTTACGCTATCGTAAATCTGCAGCTGTCGTCTGCCGTGGTGGTCCCGCTGACCATGGCAGTGGCGGGGTGCTTTCTCTGGCTGCCCTTTGGCGTGACAGCCAAATCGTTCGTTGAATGTTGGCCCGAGACGTTACTGAATGCCGTCGGCGAAGTCAGATCGGCATCCAGATATCGATTGCCCGAAAAAGCGGAGTCGGAAAGAGATCTGGACGATTTCAAAGATTGATGCGGTCGCCAGCGGAATTGGACACGAGCATAAGTGCTCCAATTTGCGCTGTTGTCCGTTCCTGGCGGATCTTTGCCTGCCGCAACCGCGCGATGGCGGCCTGTTCACCCGGGAAATTGTCTGAAACGCCGTGCAGCGCCCTGGGAGACCGTTTACAATGACTCGTCTCCATGGTCGTAGACGCGGTTTGTGTTTCGGTTGACTGCTGAATGCTGCGGTTCTGTTTCGAATCTTCGGACCCTCGAAAAATCAGCCGGCAGGAATTCCTGCGGGTAGGGGGACTCGGTCTGCTGACAGCGACCGGTTGGCCACACCAGGTACAGGGGGAATTGACCGCTGACCATAGTTCGGTATCGGGAGTGCGTCGGGCCAAATCGGTCATTGTCGTCTTTGCCAACGGTGGGCAGAGTCAGCTCGAAATGTGGGATCCTAAACCGGCTGCTCCGCGCGAAGTTCGTGGAGAATTTCAGGCCATTTCCACCACCGTGCCTGGTACGTTGTTTGGCGAACATCTGCCTCGTCTGGCGGGCATGGCCGATCGGTACACGGTGATCCGTTCAATGTCGCACGCCGACCTGGATCACGGTTCGGCGGCCTATTTGACCCTGACGGGGCAGTATCACAGCCGAATCAGTTCGAATCCGGCCCCGGCCGCGACCGATCTCCCGTCGCTCTTGTCGGTTTACCAGCGCGTGCGTCCCGAAAGTGGGGACATCGCGCCAGCCATTCAGGTCAATGGTCCCGTGATCGTCGCCCCGCAAGACATTGCCCCCGGTCAATTCGGGGGGCTGCTGGGACGCGATTATGATCCGATGTTCGTCGGTGATGTGAATACCCAGGCTGTGGCGGTCCCCGGTTTGGTGTCTCTGCCCGAGATGCCGGCGATACGTCTGCGGGAGCGGGAGCGATTACTGTCGGCTATTGAACGGACTCTGGGGGATTTCGAGACCTCGTCCAAATCTCGCGACCTGCAGAAACAATACGAAAAAGCGTTTGCGTTACTAGCGGATCCCAGAACACGGCAAGCGTTTGATTTGTCACAGGAGCCCGAAGCACTGCGTCGCCGGTATGGTCGCCATAGATCGGGACAGGCCTGCCTGCTGGCACGGCGTCTGGCGGCCGCAGGAGTGCCCCTGATTACTGTCGTGTGGAATCAACAGAATCGGGGTCAGGATAAGTCTCCAGACGACGACGAGGCCTACGGTTGGGATACCCACAACGATATTTTCGACGCGTTGAAGAACCGCTTGTTACCGCGATTCGATCAGAGTTTCTCTGCGTTGCTGGAAGATCTGGATTCACGGGGGATGTTGGCTGACACTCTGGTCGTGTGTGTCACCGAATTTGGACGCGCACCACTCGTGGCCCTCGAACCAAATTTCGCCGGTGCGACCCCCGGCCGGAAGCACTGGGCCGCGGCGTACTCGATCGTCATAGCCGGTGCGGGAGTGAGTCGCGGCAAAGTGGTTGGGAAAACGGATCGGTGGGGAGCCTACCCCGCTTCAGAAAGTTACGGCCCCTGGGATCTCGCGGCGACAATCCTGGCCGCTCTCGGGGTGCCGCCCGATGAACACTACTACGATCCGCTGCAGCGCCCCTATCGCGTGGCGACCGGCAAGCCAATTCTCGCCGCTTACGATGCCTGACGGAGAACTTCTTGGTCGGTTGTTCTTCCCGTCGCGGACATCGGCTGCCCGCGGCAGCAGTCAGCGCGATGAGGATCTGACCGTTTCTGTCAGCCCGACAAATTGCTTAACGGTTCATTCCGCCTGAACGGGGCGTTGTCGCCCGGAGTTGTGGTCTTCCAGTACGGGCTTCTGCCAGGCTTCATCAAAGTACCCGGCGCGAATTACTTCTTCGGGGAAGGCCGATGCAGTCGGCTGCCAGTTGTCCGCACCAGGGCCGATCTTCACGATGCTCCAATCCCCCAGTCGCGGGAAGAGCAGGTAATTGAATGCGGCAAACTCCTGCTCATGAAACGTGTGACCGCTGTTGATCACCAGGTAGCGATTCGTGGCCAGCGGACTGGCACAGAGAAATGCGGGGGCGTGAGCACTGGCACTGTAATTGGCGTTACCAAAAGACAGCGTGTCGGCCGTCCATTTCACAGGCAACTGCGGGAGAGCTTTGGCAATCCACGAATTGCTTCCCGGGTCGCCGAACAGGATCAGATGTTTGTCCTGGACATCGGCCGCAGTCACATCGGTATCGTTTTTGACGGGGAGATCGCCGCGCATGTAGCGGGCCCACTCGTATTCAAAGCGACGCAGACTGGCCGACGCCCAGGCCTGAACCGCCGGATTCCACGCTTTCCCCGTGCCGCGGACACACAGGAAGGGGGCAGTGAACGCGTCATCAATCGGTCCCTGCAGGCCCGGGCGTTTTCCTGTCAGAACGACCGTGCTGCGCGGTCCTCGACACGACCACTGACCGTTTTCGACGGCAAAGACCAGCGCCTCGTCGGATTTCGGCACCTCGATTTCCTGTCCGGCAATTCGCAGCGCCACGACTCCTTTCTGCAGTACAGGCGGATGAATGGCGAATTGGGTG